>JBLHNZ010000161.1:0-8173 GCA_047623245.1 Oceanicoccus sp.
GTCGAATTACAGCCCGGTGAAATTATTATGCAGCGTGGCGATCGAGGATCCTGGTTGTATTTTCTCATTAAAGGGAGTCTGGCGGTTTTCTTGGATGATCCGAAGTCATCTAAGCCAATCAGTCACATTACGCCGGGTGAGTTGTTTGGAGATCTTGCCTTACTGTGTGATCACGAACGCAAAGCTACGGTCGCCGCAGACGAGGGGGAAAAAAATGCTCTTCTATTCGCTATTGATTTTAAGCCTTTTGGAGATCTGCTAAATTTCAATACGGTAGATTTAGTTACCAAACTCGCCTTCTATCAGACGATGGTGCACAGTATTCGGTGGCGTTTAGAAGTTAGTAGAATGTCTGCTCCAGCGCATCCGTTAGCGATGGAGTTGAGAAAGGTGCCGACGTTCAAAGGTGAAAAAAATAGCGGAGATGAGCTTCAGTCATTGCATGAACAGGCGCAGTTTTTAGCTTCAATGTTGGATCGCTGGAATAGTAGCGGCAATTGATCCCCGCATTTGATACCTGTAAGGCTTTAGTTTCGGCTTTTCTACTCTGTTTTTCTCTGTTTTTCTCTGTCTTTTATGGCGCTTACGATTTCACGGTTGATTGGGCAGTCAATGCCAAGCCGTTCGGCTTGCGTTAGCAAATATTGATTAATATGGTCTATTTCAGTTTTGCGGCCGTTGGCAATGTCCTGGTGCATAGACGAATAATTGTCGCGAGTATTCTGAACGGTTTCTTCAACGGCAGAGAAAAATTTATCAAGGGTATGTGAAGGCCCCAGCGCGCCAGCAATGGTTTCGATCTCCTGGCTCAACTCCATGAGGGATTTTTTCGCTGCAGGTATTGTCAACAAATCGCCGTTCCGACAATTAAAAATAACCGTTAATCCATTGATTGCACAATTTATTGCAAGCTTTTTCCATTGGCGAATTTCAATATCTTTGCAGCTATTTACCTCGAGGTAGGAGGAGGGAAGCAGCTTGAGAAAATGCTCCTCGCAGCCGACGTAAGTTTGACCTCGTCCAGCGTGATTGACCGATAATTCGTCGCTTCTATAGGCCCCGTCAGTCGTAATTGCGGTTATTAAGTGCTGTTCGGACAATAGAGCCGGAATCTCCCGCCCTGCCATTCCATTTTGCAGGATCAGTACATTGGCATCTTTGGCGATTTTATTTTTGATTTTCGCGATAGCATCATAAGTTTGGTGAGCTTTGGTTGTTACTAGTAAATAATCGATCAGTAACTCTGAATGTACTAGTTCTTGCACGGTAAGAGTGTCTATTTCGATACGCTCAATTTTTTGATGATCCTCTTCATTGTTATGCGTAAGCTCGATGTAGGAGCGATGCCTTGCTGTGGGAGTGATAAGGGTGACTTGAAAACCGGATAGTCGCCAATAACTTGCCCATAGACAACCTATTGAGCCAGCGCCAAGTATATACCATCTTGGTTTTGGCTCAGTCATAGAATAAATCGACAGGTATTAATAATCGACGCCTTTTCGGGCTTTCATTTTTGCGTTGAAAGCGTGTTTAACGTCTTTAATCTCGGAAACCGTATCTGCCAATTCTCGAATAGCACTACCGCCTCCGCGACCTGTGACAACCACGGTTTGCTCGCGAGGACGAGAGCGAATCGCCTCCAAAACTTTTTCTTCATCCAAATACTTAAATGAGAGCATGTATGTCAGTTCGTCGAGAATAACCAAATATATGCTGGGGTCACTTAGCAATTTTTCAGCATGTTTCCAGGATTCTTCAGCGGCTTGTATGTCGCCAGTTCGATCCTGAGTATCCCAGGTAAAGCCGGTTCCCATCTGGTGAAAATACACCTCTGGATGTTTGTCGCGGATAAAAATTTCTTCTCCGGACAACTGTACCCCTTTGATAAATTGAATTATGCCGACCTTGAAGTCGTAGCCGAGACTTCGAATAGCCATGCCGAACGCCGAGCTTGATTTGCCTTTACCGTCTCCGGTTAGCAGGAGAACTAAGCCTCGTTCATCGGTTGCCTCGGCAATACTATGGTCTACGTTGGCTTTTTGTTTTTCCATACTTTTCTTGTGTCGTAGCACTTTTTTGTCTTCGTTCATTATGTCTCTTCTAATCATTGGTTTTTTTGTGGGCATCTATCGAAAATTCACGACTGATGTTCTTTCATTACAGAGTACTCGAAAAATATGAAAGAAGTGATTAAATTTGGAAGTTAGTTAGACGTCCGTGATTTTGGGATTATCGTCATACCCGATTCAGTTTGTAAAATTTGCGTTTCTATTCCGTACACTTGAGATAGTTTCTCCGGTTGTAAAACAAACTCAGGCTCACCTTCGAAAGCGATCGCACCATGATGGATCAATACAAGTCGATGGCAGAAGCGAGATGCCATATTCAGGTCGTGCATAACCACTACTGAGCTGCCTCCTCGATCACAATGCTCGCGCAATAATTCCATTGTATGTAGTTGGTGATAAGGGTCAAGGGAGGCAATGGGCTCGTCCGCCAAAATAATATTCGATTGGGTAGCGAACATACGAGCGATTAAAACCCGTAACCGTTCGCCTCCCGACAGAGTGCTAACAATTCTGTTAGACAAATGTTCAATTTCGGCCAGTGCCATCGATTGCGCAATTATCTTTTTGTCTTCCGTTGATAAAGAACTCCAAGGGTTTAGATAAGGCAGGCGCCCAAGTGCGACTAGACGATATACCTCTAAAGGCCAGTGAGCAGGAGCGCCCTGAGCAAGATAGCTAATGTATTTTGCTAGTTGTTTTCGTTTTATGGAGTCAACAGCTTGTCGATCGAGTAGGAGCTCTCCGTTGTCGACTTTTTGCAAGCTGGCTAATACTCTTAACAGCGATGTTTTTCCCGCACCATTAGGGCCAATTAGGCCCACGAGTTCATTTTTATCCACGGTAATACTCATGTTTTTCAAAATCTGATTGCCATCAAGTTGCAAATCGATATTTTTTGCTTGTAGCTTCATATCAGGCTGTTCCGTGTTTTAATGATCAGGTACAAGAAAAAGGGTCCGCCTACCAGTGCTGTCACTACGCCCAATTTCAATTCGTGACCGGAGGTGAGGCTTTGTACCGTAACATCTGCAAGTAACACCAAAAGTGCGCCTCCTAGAGCACTCACAAATAGAAGCCGTCCTGGTTCATGTCCAACTAAAGGACGTAATAGATGAGGAACAAGTAAACCAACAAAGCCGACATTACCGCTTACCGAAACGGCTGCGCCAACACTTAAGGCAACCCCTGATATGATGATGCCTCTCTCTCGTGATAAATGAAAGCCGAGCGACTGAGCGGTATCTTCGCCGAGGCTAAGTGCGTTAAGAAAGCGGCCCCCCGATAAAATAAGAAGCCAGCCGACCACCATAAAAGGAAGTGCCAGGTAAAAGTCGGACATGCTGCGATTTGCAATTGAGCCCAATAGCCAAAACACCATTTCAGACATGGCATAGGGATTCGGAGCAAGGTTTAGAGCCAAGGAAATTAAAGACGATGCTACTGCGTTAACCGCGACCCCAGCGAGGAGCAGTGTCATGATGCTGCTGTTGCGGCCGGCCAACAAAAAGATCAGCATCACAGAAATGGCAGCGCCCGTCATTCCGGCAATAGGAACGGCATAAATCGATAGGCCCGACCAGCCAAAGTATAGAGCGACTACCGCTCCCAGCGCGGCGCAGTTAGATACACCCATGAGACCAGGGCCAGCCAGCGGGTTTCTAAGTAGTCCTTGCAAAGCCGCCCCTGCGAGTCCTAAGGTCGCACCGATGGTCACCGCAAGAAGAGCTCTGGGTAAACGGATTTCGAAAAAAATTATCTCGTCCAAGCCTTGGCCGTTGTGGACAATTTCATTGCCTGATTCATTAAGTTTCGACGGATCACTCGTTAATACTTCAGGGCTAAATAGATTGGTAGCGATAATAGAAAAGTCTATCGAGCTTGGACCTGTCGTTAGTTCGATGATGAATACAGCTGCTGTTAGTGTAATCAACAGGGTAATCAAAAACCACGGTTTGCGCGCTATCATTTGTGTGTGCCTGCGATTGTCTCTAAAGCCCTGATTGACATAGGGCCGACACACAACCATTGATTGTCTGGAATTGTTAGCATTCCTTCGTTTCCTTGCCACTTAACCAGCGCCGGGTGGTCTGTATATCGGTGCGCGAGAGAGTCTTGGTTGTAACCGCTATCACTGACAATAACCAGTTCTGGATTACTTAACAGCACCTGCTCTACCGACAAATTACTGTAATACTCAATGCCTAGCTCTGTAGCAATATTGGTATAGCCCGCGGAAGTGACGATAGTGTTTTTGAATGTTTTACTACCTGCGGTATGACCATTGGGGGAGTAAATGAGAACTTTTGGTTGTTCGGAGAGCTTGAGGGCGCTAATACGCTCCGTTACCGATTTGATATCCGCTTGCATCGAATAAATTAAATCAGCTGCGGCTTTTGGCTCGCCGAGAAGTTTGCCTAGTTTGGTGATGAGTAATTCAAGGCCTGCAAACGATTCAGGTAACGAGAGTATTGCTACGCGCAAGTTGGCATTTTGTAGTATTGAAGTTGCTTTTCCTGGCGAAAATTCAGTAGAGAGAATTAAGTCGGGCCGCAAAGGAATTATTTCTTCAGCAAGTCCAGAGTTTGTCGGAATGGCTTGCGCTTTCTCCCACATGTAAGAATATTCTGGCTGTCTGGCAAGCTTGGTTAGAGATGCTATCCTCTCTTTTTTCACCAGCATTAGCAATAACTGGTCTGTGCATAAATTAGTTGAGACGATTCTCTCTGGTTTACTTTTAAGCACTGCTGTTGACGCTGTTGCCAGATGATTGAATATTATCAATACAGAAAAAAGAACGATTTTTCGCAAAATCATAAGGTGAAAAAAGGCGTTTAACATAAGATTTCTCTGATGCATTCTGCTAGCAGATTGTGAGTCTGACTTAGTGATTGTATCTGTTTCTTCGCTCTGCGTGCCAAAATGATTACTGGTCTCGTGTCTTGCGAACACGAAAGAGATAGTTTTTTTGGGGCATAGTTCTGCATTTCCTTAAATGTAGATGGCGGTAACACTTTTCTGCCCATGTATTGGCAGGCGGTAGTCCGCCATCCGAATTAGAATTATGGCCCCCTTAAATAAGCAAGGATTGAAACGTCGTCACAAAATAGACTCTCTAAAACGCGAGACGCAGCCCGACTGAGGCATTACTACCGCGACTTTCAAAACCATAGACGTCTTCATGATTTTCCCCTAGTGCATTTTCGATGCGGCCGTAAACGTCCATGGAAGAAGACAGTTTGTGTTTGATTAACAGGCTTAATAAAGTGTATGAATCCAATGAAACAGTTTCGCCAGCGTAACTTGGAGGGCCAAAGAATAAATCGTCTTGCTGCCCATTATAATTGACGTTAACCGATAATTGGCTGCGACTATTAAAACTGTAATCGATATCTAAATTGGCGAGATGCATAGGTCTACGGATCTCACGGACATCGTTTGCATCTTTGGAGTCGGTGTAGGTGTAGGAAAAATAAACATTAACATCTTCGCTTACCAGCCATTGGGTACTCGCTTCTATACCTGAACGTTTACTTTTCCCATCGGTGTTTACCGCTGTAGTGGCAAGTAGGCTGGGATCGTAATAAAAACCATTAATTTCGTCATTGAGTTGTTCGTTAAAATAAACGAATTCGAATTGCAGTGCGCTATCTTGAGGGCGGAGAATAACTGCGAGTTCGTAACTATCGGACTCCTCAGGCTTTAGGTCCGGGTTACCAACAAATGGGTACAGAGACGTTTCATAAAACCCAAAACGCTCGCTAAAGCTTGGATTCTTTGCGCCGCGTGCAACCGATGCTTTTACTTGCCAGCCATCTTGCAAACGGTCGTACACGAGTCCCGATCGAAAGCTAGTCGAGCTGTCGAATGTTTCATTGTCATCGTAGCGAGAGCTAAGTGATATCTTAAAGCCATTGTCCCAGCTGTGTCGGTATTCGGCAACGTAACTCGTTATCGAATTATTCAAATTTCTGTTGGGGTCACCGAAGAACGATACCACGCCACGTTGTTGAAATGTTTCCTTCACGTCCTCAATGACAATCGTTACCGTGTCGTTATCATTAGGTGTCCAGCTCGATTGAAGGTAGTACCGTTCTCTCTTACCTTCGTTGCTATTGTCCCAGCTTTGGTTGGTAAACGTTTCATTGTCGGTCTTTGCGTAGCTTACGCCAATTTCGTGATTCCATCGGTCTTCAAAAGTGCTCTTGTTAGCTTTCAACAGAGCGAAACTTTGGGTTGCTTCCGTTAACTTATCCGCATCTTCGGGTAAACCGGTTACAAAGCTGATGTCATCGAATTCTGCATCGGTTTCTGTTCGACGCAATACTGCACTGAATTTTAATGTATCGGTGGCCTGGAAACTTGCGTTACCGTTAAATGTCTTATTGGTGTAAGCATCGTCTTCGTCTCCCGCTTGTGAAAAGTTTTCTCCATCGGAATCCAGGTAACTCCCGCTAATTCGGTAATTGAAACGATCATCTCCACCGCCAAAACCAATCCCTGTGTTAACGGTGTTGTTAGTTCCGTAATCAACATGCCCATCGGTATGGAAACCCGGCATGCTACGTTTGGTTTTTACACTGATCACGCCCGCGAGTGCACCGCTACCCCACAATGAACTTTGTGGTCCTCTCAATACTTCTACCTGGTCGATATCGCTGGCAAGTAAATGGCCAAAGTTAAATTCGTCGCCCTGACCCAAATCATTTGCTGGAATTCCGTCAATCATTACCAGTACATGATTGCCCTCTGCACCGCGCATACGGATTTGAGTAATGGCACCGAGTCCACCGCTTTGGCTGACTGCTAGTCCCGGAATGCCTCGGAGAATGTCCGACAATATAAGGGGGCTTTTTCTCGCCAGTGTTTCGTTGTTAATTACCGTTATTGAACTGGTACTGTCGCGCAGTCTGATGGGCTCCCGAGAGCCTGTCACAATCATCGTTTCGAGATCTTTATTATGGGTTGCCGCTTCGGCATTCGGGTGTGTACTGCTCGTCGCAAGAGAGGCTGTTAAGCTGAAAACAAGTCCGGACATTGCGCTGAACAAAGGAGTGCGGCTGCGTTTTGTCAGCAGGGAATTACGGGTTGTCAATTGAAAAAGCATTATGTTCGTCCATTCGTCTACCGCTCAGCGGTCAAATTTTTCGAAACGAAAGAGGAAGGGGGTGGGACAAATCAACAGAGATGCAACCACCGACAACGCCCTCCGCATCATCGTATAGGTAGAAAGACGCGTTGGGCAGGTATCGGGCTGGCAATCAAAGATTGCACACCGTTGCGGGGGCAGCGTTGGTTAGGTTGGCAGAGTTCGCCCTGCGGCGCTCTACTCACTTACCAAACTTCCCATTTAACCTATCAGTTTTTTGTTCGTGCGGTTGAGCCGACCGAAACAACAAGCATCAAGGACCATAAGCAGTCGAGGCGGAAGATACTGTTATGTTTAGCGATAGTCAAGAATTCCTTGTGAATGTGTTCGTTCTAGGTCTTGAGTGCAACTCCCAAGCTGCGTACTATGGTCGGACATCAATGTTTGTGTTCATTACAGGAAAATAGCCATGCCTTCTTTTGATATCGTATCTGAAGTTGACCCCCACCAATTTACGAATGCAGTTGATCAAGCAGCTCGTATTATTAAAACGCGGTTTGATTTTAAGGGAGTCGATGCAAAGTTCGATCGCAGTGAATTAACTGTCACTATGATTGCCGAAGCCGATATGCAATTAACCCAAATGGAAGACATGCTTCGAAGTGCTTTGATTAAATGCAAAATTGATCCCTTGGCGATGACAATTGGAGAAATTGAAACAGCGGGGAAACAAGTCAAAGAACTCGTGACCATGCAAAATGGTCTGGATTCCGATTTAGCCAGAAAAATAGTAAAACTAATCAAAGACAAAAAAATGAAAGTGCAGTCGCAAATTCAGGGTGATCAAGTTAGGGTCACGGGTAAAAAACGCGATGACCTGCAACAAGTTATGGCACTTTTGCGTGCCGAAGAGTTCGATCAGCCTTTGCAATTCGAAAATTTCCGAGATTAAGTGAATGCTGAAAAATATTGGCCTGTCCACAGTCAGCACGCACTAATGAGTGATTCAAATCGATGA
>JBLHNZ010000162.1:0-8159 GCA_047623245.1 Oceanicoccus sp.
CAGAAGGTTGGCGATGTGGAGGCGGCGTGAAAAGAGGCAAGTTCGGCAGCGATGATCTCCTGCGCAAACTCCACTTGCTCAGGACGCGGACTCAAACCACAGGCTTTGCGTCGAGTAATGATGGTTCGAGCAGAATCAGGCCGAATCTCGAAGCCACTTTTAATAAGAGCATCCAGGGTAGTACTTTTACCGCTGCCTGGACCACCCGTAAGGACAACTCGCAGCATCGTATCCTGCTCTCTACTTATAGGAAGGTTGATACAGCTCCACCTTTACATCACCAGGCATCACAAAGTGTATGGCGAGTCCGTAACCAACATCGGTAATCTCGTCAGTAAACTCAACACCCCTGGCCGAAAGCTCGGCTACGGTAATATTAATATCATCACAGTAAAAGGATACATAGTGAGAACCAGAGGGAGGTCCTGCATTTAGCTCGACCGGATGACAACCCATGTCCGCTTCGGGCAAATCGAAGATAAGCCAACCACCCCCAACATCTGTCGCGGGCAATCCAAGTTTATCCCTAACGTAAGCTCGAAGTTGTTCTACCTCAAAGGAGTAGAACATTGCGTGCACGCCCTTAATCATGCTGCCTCCATATTCATCTTGGTGTCGTGAAAACGCTTCTACCGCAACCTTATGGGAACTCAAGTCGGAGGGGTAGGCGTTTTTCCCCATCTGTGCGGAGAAAGAGCCCTTTTGCCTGATAGACGCCGAGGATTGCCATTGGCATGGCAGCGATTCCATTATTCAGAGACAGCCCAGTGCCATATAGAATCACCTAACTATACAACTCGTTTTGCGAAGTGAATACCGGGTTTACCGAGCCCTTCTTCGTCTGGCATGACACCGACAATTGAGTATCCAGCATGTAACCAGAAGTTTACTGGGTGATCATCCGGCGCCTCGATGCTCTCAAAAGCTTTCGCGGCTTCTTTGTATAAATCGAGGCGCGAGAAGCTTGTTGAATGGGTCTCATCACTGGTGTCCGCCCAAACAGACACTGCACCAGATTCTCTTGCCAGGATTTCGATATCAGCGACCAGTAACTTGCCGTTGGCCATCATCGTCAAGCATCACTCGACTCGATTTGTCAGCTTCTAGAGAGCGATTAATTTGTCTAAGGCAAGCTGCATGGTCAGGTAGCCAAGTAGGGGCATATTTTCGGAAACAGCCGAATAGGAACCGAGCGATCAGATCGATTCGTTCGGAATCACTAGATACGAGATCGACAATTTTTCGCGATGTCATCTACAAACCTCTAACTTGTTGCGACGATCAAACTACAAATAAGTTGAACAATCGCAAACGGTGCCCAAATCATTCTTTCCTTTTTACTCGGTGTAATAGTATTCAAGATTGCGCTGACGACATAAATCACCACCACGAACCACACGGCAGATCGCGACAGTTCGATAAACTCGCCAAGCACGAGTTCTGCTCGGACCAATACAATCAGTGCTAAGACGCTAAGCAGCACCGTCTGTACCAGCGCAGCAATACGCATTTTGGCAGGAAAGCGCCCGGGATATTTTCCAGCCATCGCCAGTTCACCCCAGGGAGCACCCAACGCAAGTGCTAATTGAAAGACCACTATGACGGCTGTGAAAGCACAGAAGAGGTAAGCTGCAACAGTGGTATCGATCATCTATTTTCACCTTGATGCGCGCAAGTGCATGAACCTATATAGCTTACGATCACCGGGTTGCACTTTCTGTCAATTGTATATCATGTGACGCCACACACTTTCTCCTCTTTCCCTAGAGCGCTTATTTGGAATTCACGCAACAGCAAAAACAACCGCAATCCCAATGAAAGTCTTTTCAACATACTCAGCACCTCGAAAAAAGGGAAATTTCTATGGCTTGTAGGAGACAGCAGAGGAAATGACAGGTTAGGCGCCCGTCTCTAAAGGTTCAGCAATGTGCCATAAAACACCGCTCGGATCCCAAAGGTATAGAACACGTTGCCCCCAGGGCTGTATTTCAGGTTCCTTAGCACGAACCTGTTCATATCGCTCAACAAGTGCACCTTCACAAATATCGTTCCACCAGATTGATGTGTCCGTTACCTGTAACTGCAACATAAGGTTGGCGGCTAGCTGCTCCTCAAAGAAATCTTGCAACAAGAATCGAAACTGGCCTATCTGAAATTCGGCCAACTGGTCGTTCTCCCAATTGAGGGAAAAGCCTAGATCAGAATAAAATGTTTTAGAGAGCTGAAAATCTCTGGATGGAACAAATACCTTTAGGTCGATGATCTCCGACACTCGATGCCTCCTAACGTTTACCTAGTGGCGCACTGTGGCGCGTCCTGCAGGCTGTTGAGGGCCTAATGGCCCGAACCTATCACAGTCTCCTCAGTTGTCAACAGTCTACTCTGACCCAGATCAAGTCCCGCTAGAGAAAGATGTCCGACAGAAACTCGATGAAGCGCCAACACTTCGTTTTGGAAAAAACCGAACATTCGTTTCACTTGATGATACTTGCCTTCAACCAGGGAAAGCCTCGCGGTGTATTCGGAGAGTATCTCTAAACAAGCAGGCTGAGTGGTCATGTTTTCATAACCAAAATAGATACCCTCTTGAAAAACAGCAATATACTCACTATTTAGCGGCCTAGACAAGCTGACCTCATAAGTCTTTACCAGCTTGGTCTCGGGTAAACTAATCTTGCGCGACCATGCGCCATCGTTGGTCAACAACAACAGCCCCGTTGTATTAAAGTCCAGGCGTCCGGCAATGTGAAGTTCGTTTTTCTGAGCATGTTGAATAAGGTCCAACACAGTAGCGTGTTTAATGTCTTGAGTCGCACTCACAACGCCCTTGGGCTTATTCAACATGATATAAACAGGGTTATTATCGTTTAGGCATTTACCATCCAATACGACATGGGTGAATGCCGTCACTTTCTGTTGAACTGAATGCGCCACAACTCCATCCACTATAATTCGTTTTTGGGCGACTAAAAGGTGAGTATCTGAAATCGAAAAATCACTATGCTGACTGATAAAACGATCGAGTCGGTAGGTCTTAGACTTCATGTTTGCTATTCGGCTCGGACCGTTCCTTAATAATGACCCAACCAATTCCCGAAGGGCCAACGGCCACAACTCGATGCCTTTCACCCGGTTGAACCATAATAGTAGGACCTGCGAAAAGAGGAATAACTGAGCCCTCGACTTCAAGATCACCACTTCCTTCCAAAATAACGCAGTACTCGTGGTAGTCGTGGTAATGAAGACTCTCCGTTAGCGGAACCTCCAATAGTAACTCCGTAAGACCGATCTCAACTGGCGAGCCATTCAAGTGCCCACAGAAAAGATGCGATCCAGATTTAGGATAGGTTTTCATTGGCACCTATGTTCTGGCAATAGCCAAAGCAAAGACAGCTTCCTTTCAACGCACGAATTGAGACAAGGCTAAAGTTTTGCGAGATAGCCTGCAAGCATTTCGAACTGTCTCAACCAGATTTGAAGCGGTTTCAGCTCCTCTGCATTAACCCGATAAAATCGCTGCCTACCATTTTTCCTTTCAGATACCAGGCCGGCCTCTTTCTATACCTCTAGATGTTTAGAGACCTTCGGTTGATTACAGCCAGTCACTGCTACGATTTGATTAACACTGAACTCATCCCCGGCTAGCTTTTCGATAAGCTCTCTTCGCTTCGCTTCGGTTCAGCGATAGCAGTAAATGTGTCGTGTGTGTTTGCAGTGCGAGGCATGGAATTTTTATATTCCCTTAGGAGAATATGCAAAGTAGAGAATGCCCATATCCGATTATCGAAGGCAGACAGCAGCAGTCGCGCATGACTGACTCCGGCGCTAAGCCATAGGTCATAGGTCATAGGTCATAGGTCATAGGTCATAGGTCATAGGTCGATCTTGGGTACTAACAACTTCCCAAAACTGACTCTCTCTTCTTCTACAAAAACGAGCTCCCTGCAGAAGTTCAACACTGTAGTGGTCAACTAATATTCAACTGAAAGTTATACATCGCCCTCCTTCCAGTATTCACCCATTAGCTCCGTCGACCACTTAGGCTGGACGACAAGACCTCGAGGAAGAAATTCAGCCATGATAGGTTTTAAGTCAATCACTGGAGTGCCGTCAATCGCATCCAATTCCTCAACTTCTAAGGACCGACCATCAACTCCTGCAATTCTGCAGATAGTGCTACCCAATCGATTAGGACGATTCTTGCCTCTTTGAGCGAATATGCCAATTCGGGGCCATTCGATATTATTACGGGGATGGCGCGCACCCGTAACAATCTTGTCCGGGTCAACTTGATCAAATAGGAACAGGACCTCGACATGAGAGAATTCTTGTAGCCCTTGCAACGCTTCTGGGTCAAAGCCATCGACAAGTTGAATCGTCGATCGAGTCTTACCCCAATAGTCGTCAACCGCTTCTACACGGGAAGCCTGAACGCGTCCAATTGGATCTATTTCATATTTCATAACACTCTCCAATGAGGTCATGATGCCCTAGTCAGCTGGCGCATTAGCGGTCGACTGCATTAACTTGCTAGTTTTGCACACTGCTCAACATCAATATATTGCTTAGCTATTTCGGCTATTACCCCGCGCGTACGCCAAAATTTTTCTAGTATGTAGTTAACGTTTCCCTGGCGCTATCTGACAAATATGCCTTGTTATATGTGGCTTGCGCCATCTTAACGAGGTCAGACTTCGTCGATATAAAGCCGCCTCCACCGAGGAGAAAACTCCGATCTCGCTTAACAGTAGACTTCACATAACTGCCATCCGTCTTTACCTCGGAATAGTAAGTTGCCTCATGCTCTTTGCCAGCGAAAGATGTATCTAGCACAGTATATTGCCGTCCCGAGCTGCACCAATACAATCGTTGCAATAAGACTTTAGAAATTAGTTAGAGGGTACTCGCCAAAATGAGGATCGGTCAGTTTGCCAGGGTCCTGGAACCATGGGCATTTAACAGATTTTCTGCAAAGTGTCCCGATGAACGTAGCGAATGAATTGAAATTTTTGCTATGTATGACCAGTCAACTCCATATCTGATATCAGCACATCTAGCCAGTCAGGAAATGCTGCAGCCATCCATGTATTACCCTCGACACAAAGTTCAGGTTTTGCAGACTCTTCAGCACGCCAAAAATTTGTAACACAACGACGGCAAAAATAGATGGCAATATCCCTTGCTAGTCTTAGAACATCCTCTGATTTAGAACTAACTAAATAAATTTCAGCGACCCTTATCATATCTTCAAACCTGACCATTGTGGCAAGCCATCCAGCTAAATCTAAGGCTCTATTCTCGAAACAAACTTGTTGCTAATCCAACAAGACTATACTTCCATTTTTTCTGACCATCCAATTTGGCACACTAGCATCCCCAGAGCACACGACAATGTTTTCTGCCTTTATCAAATCGTATTTTTTGTGTATGGATAGTAGTTGTTGATAAGTTCTTTCTACAAGGTGAGTTGCCGCTGCATCTAATTACTTTATTCCCCAAGTTTGATCTACCCAATCAAATGACTCAATTTTTGGCGTTGATTCATGTAAAACTCGCAGTAAATGAATTACTTCGATATCAAAGGTGAACCGCTCTTGTGGCCAGTGATGTTCAATGTATTCATTTAGAATCCAATTCCACTTATTAAATTCCCCAACCGCAAAAATTTCAGGTAGCCATGCCTCATCATTTTGGACCATTGGCTTAAGTTGCCGCTTAGCCCTCCGCCGAGTTCCGTTACCGGCTTCCCTAATTCTGAATGCCTTTTTATTAGGTCTTGGACCAATTTGAGCTGATTAGTCAATTGCATAACGCTTGAGTTCAGCCGAAAGAAACCGCGCAGCGGTGGCGACTCGGGTGGCACGACTTGTTATCAATCTATTTACGGGAATCCTTTATATACATTGCCGTTCCATCATTTCTCATTTCAACGTCGAATAACTCAGTAGCTCGAATCAAATCACCTAATTTTTTGTATCCATAATTAATCGCTGAAAATGAGCTGTTGTTAGATATATAATGTGCGACTTTACTCATATGCGCCCAACCATCATCCTCCGAAGTTTGCTCGACGGCTGTTCTAAGCAGTTTAAAAAGTGATGTGTCTCCTTTTAGCTTATTTCTACTTTTACTCTCGCTCTTATCAGGGCTATTAGGTCTAGCCTCTTCCTCGGGAACAAGGTTCTCTGTATAAATGAATGGAGAGCACGCATCTACGAATGGCTTAGGCGTTTTCTTCTCTCCGAAACCATATACAGGCAAACCACTTTCAAGGATTCTCAACACAAGAGGTGTAAAATCACTGTCACTTGTCATTAATGCAAACGCATCAACATTTTTACTATATAGAAGATCCATTGCATCAATGATCATTGCCGAGTCAGTTGCATTTTTTCCTTTAGTATAAGCAAATTGTTGCATTGGTCTTATTGCGTTAGGGTGCAGCCGCTCAATCCATCCGGATAAAGAGGGGTTATTCCAATCACCGTGCGCATGGCGGACATTGACCATTCCGTATTTGGCCAGCTCTTCCAATACACCTTCAATTGAATTATGACTTACATTGTCACAATCAATAAGAAGGGCAATTCGTTTCGGTTCTGCCACTAAACTCTCCTATTTTGTAGACATAATGACACCCCAAGAAGGGTGCCGGCCCCCTTCTTGGGCTAGCAGTACCAGAGCCATTATATTGGTTCATACCAAATAAACCGGAGGTCCGCACCGTGGAAAACTCTAGCATAATCTTTATCGGAATGGACACGCATAAAGAACCAACAGATGTCAGTTACGCGGATGAAGCCCGCGAGAACGCGCCTCAACACTACGGCAAGATCCTAACTCGTAAATTGACTGTACAAAAATCGGTCAGAAACTTTCAGTCTCAGCACACTGGTGATCGGGTCAAAACCGATAAGCGCGACAGTTTAAAATAAATGCAATTATTGAAGTCGGGTGATCTCTCTGCCATTTATGTGCCGTCAGAAGAGGACGAGGCGATTCGGGGTACCTCCTGGGCTCGTGAAGCAGCGATGTCCGATCTCACCGAAGCCAGATATCGACTCAAAGCATTGCTCTTGCGGAACAACATCCAATACAAAGGCACAGCGAACTGGTCACTCAAACATCTACCTTGGCTCAACGAGATCGTCTTGCCCCATGCAGCTCGGCATTTTGTGCAAACGCTACGCTTACATGAATACGCGGGGAAAAAACTACAACTTGATCATGGTGGCGATTGTCCGAGAGATGATTGCATTTATCCGGTCAATATCACGAGAGGTGGTATTGCCAGCTACCAACGTGAGAAGTTAACGCTGAGTTCAGTTTAGGCGCGTATTTTAGTGCCTAGTTTTATTGGTACATTCGAGATTAGCCCATGCCTAAAAATACAAGTATTTCCCTTGGAGAGCACTTTGATGACTTTATTGCCCAGCAAATTACAGCGGGTAGATACGCCTCCACTAGCGAGGTAGTACGTGCCGCACTGAGGTTGCTTGAAGATAACGAGCAGAAAATAGCCACGCTGCGCAAGCTGCTTGAAGAAGGTGAAAATAGCGGAACGTCTGAATATAGCTACGAAGCTTTGATGAATGAACTTGGCGATGAACTTGGTTAATGACCAGATTTACTTTAACTAAAGTAAGCCAAGACTGACTTGAAATCTATTGCTACTTATACGCAGCGTAAGTGTGGGAAAAGCCAGCGCGGAATTCATTTGAAGCAATTTGACGATGCTTTCCATTTGCTTGCTGATACTCCTGAGGTCGGGACAAAATGTGATTCGATTAAATTGGGCTATCGTAAATTTCTAAATATCAGCCATGTAATTTTTTACCGAATACTCGATAAGACTCAGATCGAAGTCATCCGTATTTTACACAAGCGCATGGATGTAGAGATAAACATGAGGAACCCATAACGGTTTTGCTGTTCAGCGGCGTGCGCCTACCTGGCACAGCGCCTGCTCAAGCCTAGGACCCCGCAAGCCTACCACGGGCGGTAGTCCTCAAGCGCTAGCACGTCCGCTGCAACAGCTTGTTAGGCATGGGGCGCTCACATTATAGTTACTCGAGAATCAATTCGATTGTGATGCAATAAGTTTTGTACCCAAGTGGGTATTGCCAAGTCAACTCAATCGCATTGAAGAAAGTGGGGTT
>JBLHNZ010000163.1:0-8157 GCA_047623245.1 Oceanicoccus sp.
GACGACTGGGAAATTTTTGCTGAGAAAGTTAAGGGATTTATCGACGATTTCATCATCGAACCATATGTGCGATTTAAGGGAGAGTCGGGCGAACAGGGCACTATGTTTTTTTCCGATCCGTCGGGTAACGCACTCGAATTTAAGGCCTTCAAAAATATTGAGCTGGAACTATTCGCAAAGTAGATATTGTGAAAAAATTGGATAGTGATGGAAATACTCCAATTTTTTCCATAGTAACGAGAAGCATATAAAGAATAACAAAGTAACTAGACACGATATTATTTGCGATTGGTAAATGTCTCTAAGAATTTTTTGGGGAGACTCGAAAAGTAATCGCGACAAAAAAAGACAATAAAAATCATGTTTGGCCGATGCAAAAAGCGGATGAATTGTCCGCCATTCTTCGAGTTCGTAAGTACAAAAATATTGACATTTTGTTTCATGGTTTTTCCTCTCTCCGTTTTTTACAAAATACCAAAATTACAATTCAGACCAGTAAGTATGAGAGTAGACAGCAGACCCAAATGTCTTTATTGTGCATAGATAAAAAAAATAAATCGAGAAAAGGAAATTATCGATGAACCAAAAAATGCACAAGGCATTACTGACGACGCTGCTCGTTGTTAATAGTTTTTTAGTTAATCAATTGGCTTTTAGCGAAAATACTAACACTTCTAATACATCTACTCTTGCGCAGGAAATACCACCAGCAGATACTTCGATTTATGCTGCTCTACCGCGGATGAGTCAGCCCAAACTGTCAAAAGACGGCAAGCAAATGATCGCATTCAAACCGATCAATGGTACTTACCACCTATATCTGTTTAACCTGGAATCAAAAACATCTCGTTTACTTATGGCGTCTGACCCAGACCGGTTTCTATTTAACTGGTGCAACTGGGCGAACCACGAGCGAATCGTGTGTTCCACTCGCTCATCCATTAGCTGGCATCGGGTTGCACACAAAATTTTTACAACAAACCTGGTAGCAGTCAATGCGGATGGCAGCCATATGATGGAACTGATTCCTCCACGGAAAAGAAGTACGGCTGAGCGACCTGAAAACAGTATGATTGGCACGCCAGAAACAACGGATTCCTTACGTAACGACAAAATCGTTAACTACTTACCGGAAGATGATCAGCACATTTTGATAACTCTGGCTAGGGAAAAATGGAATATGCCAACGGTATACAGGCTAAATGTTTATAACAATAAAATGGCGAAAATTCATCGCTATTCTAACAATGTTTATAATTGGATCACAGATCAATCAGGGCGTGTCAGAATAGGCATAGGCTTTAAGAATGGTAAAGCAACGATAAAGATTCGCAGTAAAAATCAAGATACATTTCACCCTCTTGATTTGTCGCAATTTGATAGCGAGGACTTACCCATTTTCCAAGGTTTTTCTGATGATGGTAAAACAGTCTATATCGCCACCTATAATAGCGAAGACAAATTAGCACTGTACTCCTTTGACACAGAGACAGAAGCGCTAGGAGCGGCTTTGGCCCGCAGTGAGCACTATGATGTTTTCAATTTAATACACGACAACAAAAGCGGCCTCATTGCAGCTAGCTATATGGGTACCCAGCGCACTTACCAATGGCTTAATAAAACGTGGGAGCAGCGATTCAATACCTTTAAGAGTGCCCTTCCCAAAAATCACCAGATTAAACTGGTTAGTTCGGACGAACTGGGAGAAAAATTGATTTTTGAAGTCTATGGTACAGCTGTAAATCCTACGTTCTATCTATTTAATACCGTTGAGTCATCGATAGTCAGCTTCGGCAGTTTATACAGGGGCTTGAAAAACGAGCAAGTTGCGGAAAAGAAAGCTGTTTCTTATAAGGCCCGCGACGGCCTGACTATACCCGCATACTTAACATTACCCGCCGATCGTAATCATCCATTGCCGACAATCATTTTGCCCCACGGAGGACCGATCGCAAGGGAAACAGACGAGTTTGATTATTGGTCGCAGTTCTTATCCAGCAGGGGTTATGCCGTATTACAAGCTAACTTTAGAGGCTCTTCAGGGTACGGACGAGATTTTATGGCAGGAGGATATCAGCAATGGGGCCAGAAGATGCAAGACGATATTATCGACGGCCTACAGTGGATGATTGAGGAAGGAATCGCCGACCCAGATAATGTATGTATTGTGGGAGGAAGTTATGGCGGTTATGCGGCTTTAGTTGCCGCTTATCAAACTCCTCAGCATTTTAAATGTGCCGTCAGTTTTGCAGGCGTGTCCGATCTTCGCAAAACTATCATGGGGTTAAGGCAATTCGTTGACCGAGCTAGAGCTACCAAAAGAATACTCAATGACGTTGGTGGCTGGTCGGCAGTTAATGATAACTCCCCTATTGCCAATGTCGACAAAATCGCTTTGCCACTTCTGCTCGTTCACGGCGATGAAGACAGTCGCGTAGCTGTTAAACAAAGCAGGGATCTGGCCGCCCTTTTACAGCAAAGAAAGCCTAAAGCAACGTTTAACTATGTGGAACAAAAAGGAGGAGATCACTTTCTAAGCCAAGAGTCACAACGCCTTGAGTTTTTGACTCTGATGGAAGATTTTCTTGCGAGATATCTAAAGTAGAGGTATACCGAAAGGCAACACACACTTGCTGGCCTCGAACTGAGTGCGGCGCGGGTTCTGACTGCTTTTTCTCTATTCGATATTCGATATTCGCAATTTGTAGATAAGCCCAGCGTGCTTGGCGCGAGACATGAACCAAAATGAGACAGAGAAATTTCGGTTGGCCTATATGACTGAGCAATAAGTTCTTTGCCCATTTTTTCGTTGCCGAAAATATCGTAAATCAAAGACCCTACTCCGTTACTTCACACGCCAAAAAATATCGAGACGGTTAATTCGGCGATGAACTCTGTCCTGTTTCGGGATCGATGATCGGCATCCTTCGCTCATTCAAAGTCGAGTCAAAAGTTCATTATTATGTCATTTTCGCGTCATCGCTTCGTCATTTCTTAAGGATATTCTGTACAAAATTAATAGGGAGAATATTCATGCAAAAGTTCATTATCCAGCCGAGAGATTCGATAATTCCAGTTCGGAAGATGGCAAAAGAACCAAATAGAGAATATGGAGGCCACAGGGAAAAGCTGCGTTGCGAAATTGCCCAGCAAGTAGACGAATATCTTGAAGCAGGCGGGAAAATCGATAAGATCGAAAATAGCTTATTGCACATTAAGCCAATCGCTAAAGCGTGGGCCCCGACAGGGTTATAGAAACCAAGCTAGATTCTGCCCATACCGCTTGAAGCTTAACACTGGCCAGACCATGTCGTCCGTGAATAAAAATGTATGCTTGTGATAGTGTGTCGGAGAATGGGAATGCGTGATTTAGGTTGAGTTATAGACGCTATTTCCCCATAGAATTTAACGGGGGCTTATTCACTACTCGGAGACCACTATCCTGGCCCGAGCGCATAGAATAGCGGCCTTAATCCCTACTGATTTAACTCATACTTCTATTGCGACGACTCTCCGTTTCTCTACCTTGGGATAAAACACATTACTCTGGAACAGTGTTTTTCGGAAAAAGATCAGGGTAATTGGTAAATACACCATCTACTCCCATCGCTTTAAGTTCAGCCATCTGGCTCTGCTTGTTGACAGTATAGACATACACTTTGAGCCCATTTTCATGGGCTTTCGCGATCATTTTTGCATCGACGATTCGAGCGGACACGTTAATAGATTTTGCATTAAGCGCAAAAGCGCGCTCAATGTAATCGCTAACACGTTTGTCAAATAGCGGCCCTCTGCTGTATCTATTGTCCATCTTGGCCAATTCTTTGTGATTAAAAGATGAGATAAAAAATTCATCGGCAGAGTAATTAAGCTCACAAAGGCGATTGAGTAAGCGGGTGACAGGGCCCGCGGTACCAGTGCCTTTCAATTCAATGTTGATGATAGCGCGATGATTAACAAGTTCGATAACCTCTAGCAAGGTTGGAACCTTTTCACCGTCGCCGGCATCGAGAGATCTGATATGGGCAACGCTGGATTTCGTCACGGCGCCGGTGCCGTTGGTTGTTCGATCGAGATCGTCATCGTGTATCACAATAATCTCGTTTTCAAGAGCATAAACATCCAATTCAATCCACGGACAGCCCATTTCAATAGCCAATTCAAAGGCCGCAAGCGTATTCTCCGGCGCGTAACCAGACGCTCCGCGATGAGCGATACAGATAAATGAATCGTTTCTCAAGCTACCTATTCCTCTTGTAAAGTTGCTGTATGCATTGGTGAATTCAAGGTTATTTTTAACGACACTAGAACCCAGCTAATTGTCTAGAAATTGAGGAGAGAACGAACCATGAACCGGTGATGTGTGTGCATATAGTTATTTTGAATTATGCCAACACCAAACAAATTCTTCAAGGAAACATAGACACAATCGGTCAAACTTGAACAGCAAACACTATCTTTTTAAAGACGAACCAGAACGATCGAAGCATTGGGCGGGGACGCCAAACCATTCATCACTATCAACACAAATATCCGCATCGAAAGTATAAATGACTTGCACGAATTAGCGTAGTTAACTATGATTCACGGCACATTGTTGGATATCAAACATTTATGCAAAAAGTCAATTTAGGCGAGCTCCCCGATATGGTCGGGGTGGAACTTAGAATCGCACAAATTCAGGCTGACAGAGCCTTTAAAGCGATTCGTTCAACCGAGATGCCCTCCGGTCACTACACTGTGCTGGCCCTTATTGGATTAAACCCCGGACTAAATCAAAGCGCACTAGCCCGGAGCATGCATCTCGACCGATCGAGCATGGTTCCCATCCTCGACAGCTTCCAACGCAGCGATTGGACTGAACGGCGCAGAACTGATGGAGATCGGCGTGCTTACGCCATCTACCTCACCGATAAAGGACAAGCGGTACTCAATTCTGCCGAAAAAAAAGTACAGGTGCTCGAATCGCATATCAGACAAGCGATGGGCCAAGCCAAGCGCGACAACCTGCTCGCGCTGCTTAAGGAGTTCCAGATGATTATTACCGAAATAGAGGCAGTAAAAGGATGACAGCTAACTTGGTGGCATTTGAAAACTGGATTCGCGGCAGCTTTGTCGAAATGAATACCACGCTAGAGAACCTATACTTTGAGCAAGAAAATCCCGCAGAGGTTACCGGGATTGGCGACTATTTAAAACAGTCACTTGTCGCTGAAGGTAAGGAATTAATTCATGCATTGGTCAATGAAGGCAATACCGATGAAGGTTTCGATGCCAATTTCGACCTGCTAGGTAACGTCGGGTTTTACATGGCGGCATGTCGCCGTCACGACATTACCGAACCATCGAGAGAAACGCGCTCGCCTTTGGTCGAAGCTTCGTCGCTCGCATTGCAGCTGGGTGCATCGTTGGGGTTAACGCCTCGATTCGCCACGTGTCACCTGACTACCCATGCGATGGCGATTGACGGCGTTCCCAAGCGCTTTACGCATTTGCCAGACGAAGCGATTTTTCTCGATTACAACACCCTCGCCGTCTTTGCTTACAAACGGGCGGCGGAAGCTGTAGTTCAGACGCTACCTCTTGGTATCTCGCACCCAGTTACGCCGAACCTGCTCGACGACGCCGTTAGCGCGCTCGAAGATGTAGCAAAGTGGAACAAGCGGCTATTTGATGAACTTGACACCGACCGTTTTTTTCACCATGTACGCCCCTACTACAAACCCTATCGAGTCGGTATACACGAGTACCGCGGAGCTAACGCTGGCGACTTTTCCGGCATTAACGTATTGGATTTACTGCTCGGATTATGTGACGCTGCAGACCCCTCCTACTCGCAACTTCTCGTCGACAAATTTCTGTTCATGATGCCCGATGACCAAACTCGATTGCGGGACGTTATGCGCCGCGAGAGTTTGCTAGATTCGATATTGAGAAGCTTTGAAAGTAAACGAAACCAGCCTTGGTTTAAAAAACTCATTGAAGTATATTTGCGCGCCTGTGAAGCTCATGGCCACGCTGCAGCTCAGCACCACGATCAACTTGTTAAACGCTTTATCGAAGTTCCCTCTGCTAAATTACCCAAAGAAAACCTGAAAGGAATTACTGCTAGTGGACCACCTCTACCTGTGCTGTTGCGTTCGCTTGAAAAACTCAAAGATCAGCGCGTCGCCGCCAACCGCAACGACATACCCACCCGTTACTCCGACTTACATAAGCTTCGCCAGTTCCATAATTCAACTTCAGTTTAAGGTAGAAACGTGAGTAATTACCGAAACGATTTTTTAGCTCCCACCGGCACCTACATGCTTAGCCATTCGGTCGGACTACCCCCTATTGATAGCCAGCAAGCCACGAGCGAAGGGTTCTACTTACCTTGGGCAACTGCAGATGAAAATATCTGGCCACAGTGGCTGCAGGGTATTGATGGTTTTCGTGAGGCGCTTGCTACGCTATTGAACTCAGATATGTCGCATTTTTGCCCGCAGACTAACCTCTCCAGCGCATTGACAAAAATTCTCGGGGCGTTACCGCGCAACCCCGAAAAACGAACACTATTAGTCAGTGAGCAGGATTTCCCGTCCATCGCTTTTGTATGCCAGCAAATGGCAGGTGACTATTTTAACGTTAAATATATTCGCGCCTCTGAAGATCTGACCGCGACGCAAACGTGGGAGCGTTATCTTAGTGACGATGTATTCTGCTCAATAGTCACCCACGTGCAATCGAATACGGGCGTTCAGGTTCCCGTCGCTGAGATTACAGCATTAACGCGAAAAAAATCCATCTATTCAATAGTCGACATCGCTCAGTCAGCCGGAGTCATTCCCATTGACTTATCGCACTGGTCAGCCGACTTTGTCATCGGCTCCTGTGTCAAATGGTTGTGCGGTGGTCCAGGGGCCGGCTATCTTTGGGCCTCGACTGAAATGCAAGCGGCCTGTGCACCGGTAGATGTAGGGTGGTTTTCCCACGCCGACCCCTTCGAGTTTGATATTCACCAATTTCGCTATGCCGACGACGCCTTGCGGTTTTGGGGCGGCACTCCCAGTGTCAGTGCGTTTATTACCGCGGCTCACAGCATTAACAAGATTCAATCGATCGGTGTTGACAATATTCGAGCGCACAACCTCGCGCTAATTGAAATTATATTGCGAGGGATAGATAGCGATCGCGTGATCTCACCAAGTAATGCAAACCAATGCGGAGGCACTCTCATCGTGAACTTTGGCGATAGGCAAGCGGAGCTACTCGAAGTAATGCGATCTCGCGCCATTCTCTTCGACAATCGAGAATTTGGCATGAGAATTTCGCCCCACATATACAATACCGTCGAAGAGTGCGAAGAAATTAGCCACATTTTTTTGCCTACTTAGTCGAAAAAACTGCCGAAAAACCGCTGTTATTCACAGGGTTATTTTTCCACGGGGATGCACAGCACCCAGCAGCTAGGGCCATTGAAAATACTGCTTGCCGACATACAGCCAGGGCCTTTAGCCCGCTCATTTTATAGTTAGGAGGTCGCCGACAAAACATCGATGATTAATTACGAATGCGTACTAAACAAGAGGACATCGAAATACTATGGGGAACGCAATCAACTGCTAAATGATGAAATACTGAATTTGTATTTTTGACGCTCAAAAAGTGCTCCAGTGCGATCCTTGAACTATACTTGCAAAAGATTTTCCGTTTCATTCAACAGGGCTACTCTATCTACCATGCGACCCGACGTAAGCCAAGCACTATTGGCTATTCTATGTGTGATCTGGAACTTTAACTCTTCCGTGTTAGCGGCTGATTTGGTCGTTAGGCATCTCCCGTCTCAAGGCGAAAAGGATCTAAGAAATAACTATTACATTGCATTGCTGAGTCTAGCCTTAGAGAAAACACAGGAACAATACGGCGCATTTCGTCTTGACACAATTGACGACAGAATGCTGCCAAGGCGCGCGCTAGAGGGGCTTACCAAGAACGAACTTGTCGATGTGATTTGGTCGATGACGTCATTAAAAAAGGAAGCACTTCTACGACCTATCAGAATTCCTTTGTATAAGGGCTTGCTCGGGTACCGGGTCTTACTAATAAGAGAGCAAGACCAAGAGAAGTTTAGGAAGATAGAACATTTCAATGAACTAAAATCGCTGGTAGCCGGCC
>JBLHNZ010000164.1:0-8144 GCA_047623245.1 Oceanicoccus sp.
AAACGGTTGCCTCGCACCACGTTTTCATAGAATGAAAGTCGCGTTGGCACAAGCTCAAGAATGTCTACCGCCCGCGCCAAAGACCCCATTATCGGGTACAATTTCTTACCCATAAGAATAATTTCAGAAAACAACTTCTTAATGAGGTGTTCAGTATTGGCCAATACTGAAATTGGAGAGGTGTCTTCGCAGCTATCGTGGTTGCAGGAAGACCGACGCAGCTCCAAATTCGACCGCTTAACCATCGGCCATAACGTGGTATTTCGATTCGGATATAGGTCTACCACTTAGCTCCGACCGACTTAAAAATGGTCTTTTTACTATGCTTAGTGCTCGAGCCGTAATGACCACCAGAGTGAAATGTACGGGGTAAAACGATCCCCCGCAATTATCCAAAAAACTGATAAACTGACGAACAATAGCTGTGGTTGGTAAAGCGTGGTTCGACAACAAGCGCATAAAAAACCGGTGATCGGCAATAACGAATAAAGACTTTAACAGCAGATGGCCATTTGGCGTGCATCAGCCAGAAACGGACAGAAGGTCCAACCGATTAAATTCGTGAAGCACTAAGAACAACCACTAACATCTCAATTTCAAAACGCTGCGATCAAATTGATTCGCGAAAAGGGGACGACACGAACAATGGTCGAACGAACTAGAGGGCGTCCAAGCCTAAACGATAGCAGCGCTATTGCCGACGAAAAGTTACTCGATGCTGTGTTGATCGCCTTTGGTGAAAATGGCTTTGAGGGCACCTCAGTAAGAGAGATTGCCCGGCGCTTGAAGGTCAGTCACAACTTAATTCCACAGCGCTTTGGCTCCAAAAAACGTCTATGGTATACAGCAGTCGATTATGGCTTTGCGCGGGTACGCCAGGAGTTAATCATCGAAGCGGAAACATTGGGTACGGATGACTTATTAGTACTGCGCGGACTACTGGTACGCTCCATCGAAATTTACGCTTCTCATCCGTCACTATTAAAAATAGTGAATCAAGAAGCGAGTCATCCAGGCGTACGATTAGACTACTTATTTGATACCGTCATCAGGCCGGTGAGAGATTTTGGTGAAAAATGGCTGAATCAACTCATCGAACAAGGCCGAATTAGGCCAACGTCCGTCACCTTGCTCTATTTTATGTTGACCTACGGTGCAGGCGGGCTGTTTACCATGCCGGCACTAACGAACAAGCTGAATAGCGACAAGAAAGACGTGTCGATCAGGGTCCAAGCAGAAATGGCGGTAAACGTTATTTTTGACGGGTTATCGATCGACTAATTCTGTACAAGCTGTAATATTGGATAGTTGAAATTAAATTGACAGCTGTCACGACAAGTGATTATATTGACTCCCGTTCATTTAGGAGTCGGCGCCATGAAGTCATTAAAGATCCATATTATAGAACAGATCGAGACTGCGGGCGGACGCCACGACGAACCGCAAATCTACAGTGGAACACCCGATGACAAGGGCCTTGCGGGCGGCCCCGGTAGTATCTCGTGGGAAATAAATGGCGACTTTGCGAGTGTCGCCGTCGCTGGACTCGCGGCAATTCTGATGGAAGTCCTTCACCCATCGGTAATGGACGGAGTTTTCACCCAGTCAGCCTACAGAACTAACCCACTCAGCCGAGCACGCAATACCCTAGGTTACGTATTACGGACCACTTTCGGTACAACTCAGGCCGCAACACAGGTTATCGAGCGTGTAAAACTCGTTCACGGTCGGATCAACGGCATTCGCGGTGATGGCGTCAGCTATCGAGCGTTAGAACCGGAACTCATTGCATGGGTCCATACCTGTATTCCGTGGGCAATCATGATGGCTTTCGAGCGTTACAACAGACCATTGAGTCGATCCGAGAAAGACCAATACTTAACAGAACAAGCTGTTATTGGGAGATTGGGTGGGGCCGACTGGGTACCGGAATCTATTTCGGAACTGGACGACTATGTTGAACAAATGCGTCCACTGATGGCCTTTAACGATCAAACCCGTCAGTTCACAGACTTTTTGCTCGGGACCAGCGGTGATGTGGTAACGACACCTTACCAGCGATATGATTCCTGGATGAGTCTGCAGGGTTCTATGGCACTCATGCCCGATTGGGCACGCAAGATGACTGGTACCTATCACTCTAATTTTGTCGATCGCTTATCATTTAAGCAAAACGAAAAGCTTAAAGCCAAACTTCTACGCTGGGCCTTACCAACCCTGCCCTGCGAATCCTTAGCACTAGCGCGCTTCAGCGGCGACAATAAAACGTTAGCCTCGACTTCTGAACAGACTAATAGGGAAGCTGAAGTAGCAATTCAAAGATAACTCACTCCATTTAGCGCGCTTCGTTCGTCAGGATGCAGCGCCACATTCATATCAAGTCATTATTAACGAACACCTCATATTTGAAATTAAAAATAAGAACTAATGGTTACAATTCAGGGAGTAGTAAATGCACGATATCGTTATCCGAGGCGGCACACTCATCGATGGAACTGGCACGCCGGGACGTAAAGTAAGCATTGCCGTCGACGCCGGTGTCATAACTGTTATACATAATAATGTTGGTGCAGGCCGTGAAGAAATTGATGCCACAGGCTTGCTAGTTACACCGGGTTGGGTCGATATCCACTCCCACTACGACGGCCAAGCCACTTGGGACCAACATCTCACTCCCGCACCATGGAATGGAGTTACAACGGTCGTGATGGGTAATTGTGGTGTTGGATTCGCACCCGTAAAAACCGGACAACAAGAGTTTCTTATCCAACTCATGGAAGGCGTTGAGGATATTCCCGGCAGCGCACTCGCCGAAGGCATTCAATGGAATTGGGAGTCGTTTCCGGAATATCTCGACGCACTAGACGCAAGTAACTATGCCATCGATATAGGTACGCAAGTCCCACACGGTGCTGTTCGCGCTTATGTAATGGGTGAAGACGGCGCCAACAATACCCACGCTACCAGCGAAGAAATATCGGCGATGGCCAAAATCGTAAAAGAGGGATTGCTAGCTGGAGCCTTGGGGTTTTCAACCTCTCGCACTATGTTACATCGAGCAAAAAATGGTCAGGTGGTACCTGGTACGCACGCCAACGCCGAGGAAGTCTTGGGCTTGGGCAGAATGTTAGGCGAGGTGGGTCATGGCGTTTTCCAAATGGCTAGTGACTATATTCCCGAAGAGAAAGAATTTTCTTGGATGAAACAACTAAGCCGTGAAACAGGAAAAAGAGTTTTATACAGTGTTGTGCAAAGTGCTGGCGACCCAGACCAGTGGCGGCGTCTGTTACGTGAGTCGGAAATCGACGCCTCCGAGGGAGGACTGCTAACTCCACAAATCGCACCTCGTCCCGTGGGACTACTAATGGGCTTCGAGAGTACGGTGCACCCGTTCATGTTCCACAAAAACTATATGCCTCTAGCAGCCTTATCATTGGAAGAACGCCGCTCCGCTATCGCAAAGCCTGAAGTGCGCGCGTCTATATTAGACGAACCTTTCGATTACGATCGATTTGATGGCGTACTCGCCATGATCACTCACGGCTTCGAAAAAATGTTTGCCCTGGGAGAAGCCCCGGACTATGAGCCGTGCCCCGACCAATCTTTGCAGGCGCGCTCGCAGGCGGAAAATCACAGCCCGCAAGAGATCGCCTACGACATTATGGCCGCGGACAATGCCTGTGGCCTCATCTATTTACCGATGTTGGGCTATGTTGACAATAATTTAGACGCCACCGCCGAGTTAATGCGCCACCCAAACAGCATTTACGGCTTGGCCGACGGCGGCGCTCATTGCGGGGTGGTGAGCGATGCTAGCATCCCAACATTCTTACTCACCCATTGGGCGCGTGACCGCAGTCGTGGCGATCGTATCCCCATCGAAGAACTGGTTCACAATCAGTGTTGTAAGACCGCGCAGTGCTACGGATTAGAAGACAGGGGTGTCATTGCGGTTGGAATGAAAGCCGATATCAATGTCATCGATTTTCAAAACTTGCATATCCATGCACCAAAAATGGTGTACGACTTGCCCGCACAGGGCAAACGTTTTGTGCAGGAGATAACAGGTTATCACACGACTATTTGTTCGGGTCAGGTCATTTACCGGCAGGGAAAACCTACCGGAAACTTACCGGGAAAACTTATTCGAGGCCCCCAGGCAGCACCGCAGACCAATAATGAAAAACAACAATAAATAGGAGTTAACTTATGCCATCCGCAGTGTCTCCAACTATGATCAAGCTGCCCGGTCGCGCCGGCGACCCGGACTTTCACTTATCCACCTATCAAATGGGCGCAGGTCCAGCAGTCGTTTTTTGCCACGGTTTTCCCGATTTGGCTCTGGGCTGGCAGCATCAGCTACCGGCTGTGTCTGCAGCGGGGTTTCATGCAATCGCTCCCGACATGCGCGGCTATGGGAAAAGCTCGTGCCCTGAAGACGTGTCGGCCTATACCATCTCTGAATTAACCGGCGATTTGGTAGCATTGCTGGATTCTTTAGATATCGAAAAAGCCGTGTTCGTTGGCCACGACTGGGGCGGATTCGTCGCTTGGGCCATGCCTGTATTGCATCCCGAAAGAGTTGCAGGCGTCGCGGCAGGTTGTACTCCCTATATACCATTCCCAAGCGTAGAGGTTCACACCAATATCGTACAGGGAGATATTGAACGACAGTATGTTGCCTGGTTCCAACAAGAAGGAGTCGCCGAGACGCATATGAATCGACATGTCGAAACAATTATGCACAACACAATGCGAACTAGCGTGCCGCTAAAAGAAATCTATGAGGCAGCTTACAGTTCTGGCAAACTCAACATGAACCCATTTTGGAAGATTGAATCGGCACCCTGTTTGGGTAAACCTTTAATGAGTGCCGAAGACACACAATTTTACATTGACGCTTTTTCGCGGACTGGCTTTCGCGGCGGCATTAACTGGTATCGCAATATCGATAAAAATGCGGCAGTACATCCTAACATTGGTGTTGCGCCGCTCGACATACCCTGCCTTATGCTAATGGCCGATCTCGATCCTGCTTTGCGACCGGAGTTCGCGGCAGACATGCCTGAGCGCTGCAGTAATCTGGAAATGCACTTGATAAAAAATGCCGCCCACTGGGTGCAGCAAGAACAGCCTGAGGTGTTTAATGGTCACCTTATTCCCTGGCTACGAAAAAATTTTGGAGCTTAGCTTTAATGGTGTCGTTGTCATCGAGTTGCAGGGGTTACCCAGGAAATTCGCAGCATGTCCATGTAGCGTCTACAAGAAACGAGGCCATTGTAGATTCGATAACCGATAATCGTTTTGCAACTTTGTACTCAATATCTCAATTAAACCTGAGAATCGAAACGAGGGTATTGTGCAACTGGAAAAGAGATTACGTCCGGCTAGTTCAATCGATTAATAGCCCACAATCGAAAACTGCACCCGCGTCCGGCTGATAATTTATAATGGCAGTTCAAACCCAGATCCGTTTTAATATCGTCTCACAGCGACTAAAATATTTTTCTGCTCTTGAGCTTTTTCAGCTGTTGTTTTAAGAATTTGATCAACATCATGGTTTAGCCGCGTGACCTCACTGGCCCGATTGTTAATAGTTTCAGTCGAGGACTGCTGGAATTGAATGTTATGCGAGATGTCGCCTGTCAGATTATCAAGCTGATGAAAAACCTCTCCAATTCCAGCAAAAGCACTCGCGACACTACTACATTGTTGAAGACTTTGATGGCTAATTTTTTGACTCTCAGCAATGGAGTGAACAGCGTTTGTCGTTTTAGTTTGAAGTTCGCTGACGATCGCTTGAATTTCCACCGTCGATTCCTGAGTTCGATGCGCTAGCGCTCGCACTTCGTCCGCAACAACAGCAAAGCCTCGTCCTTGTTCACCACCTCTGGCAGCGTTAAGCGCAAGTAGGTTAGTTTGGTCGGCAATGCTCTTGATAACATCTAAAACGTTACCGATTTTATTACTATCCTCTTGTAATAGTTCAGGGTCAGAGACCATACCCTTAAAATAGCGATAATCGACCGACGATTACCTCGATCTGCCCACACGGCAACCGGAATACCCAAAACACAATAAATCGCAGCGAAGCCAATACCTTTCAAAGCACCATATTGGGCATCTGACAGCCCGAGGTCAGCAATGATAAATTCATTGAGAATCGTAATTATCTGACGATCAATGAAATTAAAGGTGTAAACCAGTGTGAGAATACCGAGAGCAAAATAGCGATAAGATTTATTCCGGTAAGCTCTGTGCTCATCAGTTTCGACATGGCTGGTATGCCCACCGTCTATAGAGACACTTGCCGCTAAAACATTCTCATTGTAACTATCGACTGCCATATACTTAGTCCAAGCTACCCGCGCGTTTATTTTTCTCTTTTTTATCTTGCCGCTGGGGTGCGACGTTTTTTAATCGTACCGATTCCACCTAAAAAAATGATGACGGTGGTATGTCTACCAAAATTAAGGATGCGAGAGAGTGGACGATTTTGAGAACCATTACACTTAAATCAAACAAAGCAGATTTCGAGCGAGGTGTCACCGATACGTGACTTAAAACTGTCATTTTTCCAAAATCAACGGAATTTGGCTAGCAGTGAAAATGCGACTAAAACTGCCAAAAACCGTACATTATAAACGTCTCAAAATCCGTTTTTAAACGCTCTTTCTCGTATTGTTCCGGTTCAATCAGTTTTAGTCGGCGCGCGATACAACTATTATCGTGCGCTTCTTCTGGTTTTAATACATCGGTGAAACGATGATGACTTATGGGTGTTTTCTGACCTCTTCCATTGCTAAGTTGTACGCTTCGGCTGTGTGCATAGCTGAATGCGCAGACTTTTGCATAAAACCACCTGGATTGATGGAGTGGTTGATAACACCAGGGATGGTATGTCCGACGCTATATCCTAAGTTAGTTCCGGTATTCACCGAATTACGGGCCTTCGCACCCTGCACCTGGATGTAGTCGTGAGGGTGGCTAAAAGTCCGAACGCTATGAAGGTTTTTAGCGATGCTTTCAGTCCACGCCGAATCTGCCCCAGACATGATGGGACAAGCAAATAAATAGGCGCGTACGCCTGAACGCTGGCCTGGCGTTAAACCTTGCAACAAGGCATAACCGAGTACATTACCGCCGTGGCTATGAGTTACTACGGTTGTGACACCGTCAAATGTGGCCAGATATTGCCCTAGAGCGAGAGAACCTTCTACGCGACCTGATCGAGTATCATCTCCCGACCACCCATACGAGAACATTCGCGCGCCGGTGTTCCCAGCTAACTGGCGCAGGGCCCCAACGTCACCGTTCGATAAACCGCTGCCTTGCATATTCTCGGTGAGACCGCTGAATTTTTTATTTCCAGCGTAAGTACCATGTACATAGACAATATTATCCACCTTTACTTCTCCTTTAGAATTGACTAATTGAAACGGGTTTATTCTTTAAATTGTGATCGATACTGTGCGGACATACCTTTTCTCCCGACAGTTTCCCACAAGCCAGACCATTAAAACGATGACTGCATCAATGTTTACGGGAACCTGAAACGAGACAAAACGGGCAGAAAGATCTATTAAAAATAATCCTTTTTACGCTACTTTACCCTAGAAGATCGGCAAGATGCAATTGACTTAATCGGAATTAAACGACCCCAAAACTTTATTAACGTGCGAAGTAATACCTTAATGACTTTCAAAAAAATGGATGAACTTGTGAAAAAAATCTCATCTGTGCATGACAATACCAACAGAGTCAGTAATAAACTCAATGGGGGAGGTACGTGGTCAAGCAACTTATCGACTGTCTCTTTAATATGACTAACCGTTCATCTAAACCTTGAGGCGTAGTTCACACGCTTTGACTAATTTTTCAATGACTCACAAATGTTGCCTGAACGAGGCAACGCAAAAAAAAGAGTTTGTTAGTATCTCTTGGTTTACCGACTGCGTCGCAAACGTATTAGACGTACCTTTGATTTCTATATAGGCCGCAGGGATGACGGACCTATCATGTTCTCTGGACGCATCAATGTTTCAAACTCATCATTCGATACAAACCCTAATCTGACCGCCTCCTCACGCAAAGTCGTACCGTTTTGATGCGCCATTTTTGCTATCTTTGTTGCGTTGTCATAG
>JBLHNZ010000165.1:0-8133 GCA_047623245.1 Oceanicoccus sp.
GCAGCAAAGTACCTCCCATAGAGGCGGCCAAAATCGCACGGGCGCACAATATAAAGATTCATACAATTGCGGTTGGCGTTGCCAAAGGCGATGAACAGACCGCGCTTGATGTGGAGACCCTGCAGATAGTGGCAAAGGTCAATGGCGGGCAGTTCTTTCAAGCGGCAAATCAGCTGGACCTGGTCAAAGCACATGAAGAAATCGCCCGTCTTGAACCTAGAAAATATGAAACTCTCGTTTACAGCCCCAAGTCGTCCTTGTTTCAATATCCTCTGGGAGTAGTTGCGTTACTCTATATGATTTTTCACGGTATCCTGAACCTCAAGGCTTTCGTTCGAAACGGTGATCGGTCTTGACCGAGTGGGCTGCGTTAGCAGATTTTCATTTCTTGCGCCCATGGTGGTTGTTGGCATTGGTTCCCGGTTTGATAACATTTTTTGTTGTGAAAGCGCGAGCGCACTCGCAATCTACCTGGCAGCGCATCATAGCGCCGCACCTTCTAAATAATTTACTAGAAAAAAAGATGCGTTTCGGTTTATTGCATCCTCTGACATTTTTTATGCTGGTGAATATATTAACGACAGTTGCCATGGCTGGACCTAGTTGGCAGCGCGAACTATCTCCGTTTGTCGCTGACACCACACCGCTTATTATTCTTTTCGACGTTTCAACTAGTATGAACACGAGAGACGTAAAGCCGAGCCGAATGATTCGTGCAAAACAAAAAATGGAAGACTTGATGGCCCTGCGCGCCTCCTCTCCGACCGCTTTGATTGCGTATTCTGGAACGGCGCATCGAGTCATTCCGTTGACCGATGATAGTAACGTGATAATTATGTTGGCACAGTCACTCAATACCCAAATGATGCCGGTCCCCGGTAAGTTTCTTGAGCGCAGCATCGCTTTAATCGGTTCGACCATGAAAGAGCGAGGAAATGTACTCGTGGTGACCGACGGTTTGGGCGCTAATAGCCTGAACCTTTTTGGCGATTATTGTGCAACGTCGTCACATCACTTTCTATTTTATAGTATGGGGGGAGATAGCGTACCGTTGTCCGATACTCCGGCCGATAATAAGATACTAAAAAAATTGGCAATCCTCTGTAACGGCTACTTTCAATCGATCACACCCGACAAGAATGACGTAGAAAGGCTGGATAGAGAATTACAAAGGCGGTTCAGCGCTGGCGAGGAAGACGAGCGTCCATGGCTCGATGCAGGATACTATCTTCTCTACCCGTTGGCCTTTTTTTCGTTGTTTTGGTTTCGTAGCGGTTGGACTCTCAATTGGGTTCTGTTACTGGTATTTCTGTCGCCTGGCTTATTCAATAACGAATTACACGCCGACAGTGTCACGCCTAAACTCGATATCGAGTCAGAACAATTGATGAATAATAGCTGGTCTATTGACCGATCGCTCGAGCGACTAAAGTTTATTGAAATTGCATTTCTTGATTTATGGATGAGCAAAGATCAACAGGGGCAATTCTATGTTTCTAGAGGCAATTATAGAAAAGCAGCGCAGGCGTTTCGCGACCCTATGCGTAAGGGTAGCGCTTTCTATTTGGCCGAAGAGTTTGATACTGCGGCCCACGTATTTTCTCGAATAGATAGTGTTGAGGGCTTATTTAATCGCGCCAACGCGCTAGCCCATGGACGGCGCTATGTTGCTGCTGTAAAAACATACGGTATTGTTATAGCGCGTCAACCTAATCACAGTGCTGCGCTAAAAAACAAAGCACACATTCAGAAAATTATTGATGAAGTTAACCGGATGAGCGAAGCTCAGCAGCCCGAGCAAGGTGAGTCCTCAAAAGAATTAGGTGACGCACCAAAAACCGGAGAGGGCGCAGATAAACTAAATTTTGAAGCCAAAGAAGTCACGCAATACGACGCGTCAGATATTCTCAATAATCGAGTTCTCAATGACCTGTGGATGCGACAGGTCGAGCCGGATCCTGCGAATTTTTTGCGCTCGAAATTTCTGATGCAGCAAGAAAGAGAAAGCTCGTTATGAGCTTTTTTGTTCGTCGGTACTTAAAATGGTTTATGCCGCTGACTGTCATTGTGCTGTTTGCTTTTTGTTTGCGGGCGACAGCGCTCGACGCAAAGGAAAATATCACTGATCTGAAATCACTTATCGACCAAGAACAGTTAAGTATAGCGGTGTTTCTAACTCCGGCAGAAGATATAAGTGTCGGACAAAAAATAACCCTGACAGTTGAAGTTGCAACGACACGATGGTTTGCGGGGGGGACAAGAGTCGGTCCGCTCGATATTGAAAATATCGTGGTTGGGCCATTGAATACATTTGCGATCAATTTTTCCCGTCGGGAAAAAGGAATAAGTTGGACGGTTCAACATTGGACTCGCGATATTTTTCTGCTCGATGCGGGTTCATTTATCCTTCCGGAAATCATGGTTGATGTAACCGTCGCGGGCGAAAAAGGAGCGGTGATAAAGGGGCGACTGCTTACCAATTCGTTGTTGCTAAAGGCGTTCCTACCGCAGGAAATGGCGAATGTTGATCAGTGGCTAAATGCGGAACAATTTAGTATCGAAACGAGTTTCTCAAGCCCTCTCGCCGAGCTTCAAGTGGGCGACGCAATTGAGCAGACGATTACGTCGCGCGCAGAAGGCGTGCCCGCCATGATGTTACCGCCGCCTGTCGAATTAGAGATACCGGGTTTGGGTCGTTATCAAAGCGCCCCCTTGTTGTCTGACGAAACTAACCGCGGCGTTACCCGTAGTCAACGCCAAGATATTATCACTTACGTCGTAGAAAAAGAGGGGCGTTACATTTTGCCGTCCCAGGAATTTCATTGGTGGAATAACAAAAGAAAAAGGGCGGAGAAAGTCGTTTTTCTCGAGCATGAAATTTATACTTCAGGGTCGATTTCTCAAATTTCGGCAAGAGACAAGGAGAAAAAGGTCGTGCCGACCGAGGAACGAATTGGGGTTGTAAAAATCGGTTTTTCTGTTGGGATTATTCTACTGGTACTTGGAATTATATATCTTATTGGATCAAATTCTCATGTAAAATATAAAGTACAACAAGTGAAACATCGTCGTCGAATTATTAAACTGTGGACTACCGAAAAACAAAGTGCGGCTTTGGCATTGTTTTACAATGGCTTAGAAGGTGGCTGCGCTCGCGATTTTATGCCTCCTGAACGCGTAGATGCGTTAGAGACTGTGTTGAGAAAAGCGTATCATGCAAAAGGTTTTCAGATGAACAGCTCTGAAAAAGAAATGGATCCAAAGCAACTGTCAGCGGTGTTTTCCCAAACGGTTTTGCTAGAAAAAACCGCTGAGCCGCCCTCTCCCCTCCGTAGTTCATCCATACGATTGAACTAAGATTGGCCTTATTCGAAAATGGCTACTAGGCTTTTGATTGAGTTCAAAAATAATGGAGTTAAAAGGGAGTTATTATGTTTAATCGACGATCGTTTTGTCAGTCCGCTATGTTTGCCGCTACCTCTGCCGCTCTATTGCCAATCAACCTCAGCCTCGCTTCGCCTATGACTAAAGTCATGGGTGACCTCGATGCGATGACAACGTCTGGAAAACAGTCAACACTGCGCCAAGCAGCGGTACAAGAACTATCTGATAGTCTGCGTGGGCCGGTTATTCTGCCCGGTAACGAGGTGTACGAATTGGCTAGACAGGTATTGAATCCCGCTATCGATAAACACCCAGCCTTAATCGTGCAGCCAACGGGCGCCACGGACATAAGCCGTGCCGTACAGTTTGCGCGAGACAATAACTTGGTCGTTGCGGTGAAGTGTGGTGGCCATAGTTCGGCGGGAAAGTCGACATGCAACGGCGGTATGATGATCGACCTATCTCGTTTTCGCCACGTACGGGTTGATGCTAAATCCCAGGTCGCCTATGTTTCGGGGGGTAGTTTACTCGGGGAAATGGATCACGAATCGATGAACCATGGGCTGGTGACTGTTGCAGGAACGGTTTCTCATACTGGCGTGGGTGGTTTGACGACCGGGGGTGGATTTGGGCGGCTCGCGCGCCGATATGGTCTGGCTCTGGATAACGTAAAAGGTTTTGATATTGTCAGTGCCGACGGAAAACTACGTCATGCGAGCCCCGTCGAAAATCGCGATCTCTACTGGGGTGTGCGCGGTGCCGGTGGAAACTTCGGCGTTGTCACCTCCTTCGAATTCAACCTTCATAAAATGAACCGACAAGTCATGGCCGGCAGTTTCATCTATCCAATGAGCCGACTTCGGGAAGTCATGGATTTTTATGGTGAATTTTCACCGAATGCGCCCGATGAGTTACAGGTAGATTTGGTTGCTGGATACCGTCCCGGTGATACCAAAGGTTTTGTCGTGCTCTCACTCTGCTACAGCGGACCGCACGAAAATGTCGATAAAGTAATCGCGCCGGTCAAAAAGCTCGGAAAGCCTCTCGCTGGGGGAATTAAGTCGATAGATTATGTGGCTTTGCAACGCAGCGGAGATAATACCGCTCCTCGCTCGACGGCGGCTTATCTAAAAGGCGGGTTTGTTTCGCAAATCACGCCTCAATTAATTGCCGCTTTGAATGAGGCCCTGCAACCGAATCCCGAGCGATCAGTACAGATGATATTCCAGCAGGCCGGAGGTGCTATATCTCGCGTCGCTAGCGATGCAACTGCGTTTGCACATCGTTATGCGGAGTACAATATGATCTTTACGGTGGGTTGGAAACCGAATGCTTCGGCAGAAGATCATGTTCGTTCAATCAAAAAAAACTGGAAAACCCTGATGCCGTTTACGGACGGATTTTACGTGAATGAAGCTGACGACGATAACGCAAAGTTGGTGAATAAGAACTACCGAGGTAACTATGCACGTTTGCTAGAAATCAAAAAGCAATATGATCCAGATAATATCTTCCGGCTTAATGCCAATATCCGGGCTTCTTAGATCATATATTATGATGGGCGTGAGTCTTTGGGATGGGCCCGATGCCAAGGAGTAATGGATTGATAGGCCGCGCCGAGGTTCAATAATTGTTGCTCATGTAGTCGCCGTGCAACTAATTGGAATCCCACGGGTGCTCCATCGTCCGTGAAACCGCAGGGCATGGTCAGGGAGGGTGTTCGTGCGATATTCACAGGCATATTAAAGCGAGAAACTAAGGAAGCATCTTCGGGAGATAGGTCGTGGCCACCAATATTGGTATTTGCTTTGAGGGGAATGGGTACGACCGGCGTTAGAATTTCTGAAACATTATCAAATATCCGATCGAAAGTAATGGCATATGCATCCCGCTGCGCGATTGCTTTGGCCAACGTGCGACCGTTTACAGCATTACCCAATTCTAGTCACTTACGCAAATCTGCACCGTATTCATCTGCTTGGCTGGGAAATGTATTACTGTGTGCATTAGCTACCTCTGCAGCGCAAATGACGGACCATGCTGCTGCTGGCGCGACTTCGGGTAACTCAATCTCAACGATCACGGCGCCCTGTTCTCGCAGTACCTCTATTGTCAGAGCGACCAAACCAGCCATTGTTTCGTCGCCCATTTCTATCGCTTTGCGGTCGACGCCAATTCTAACGGACTTTGCATTTGCACAGAGTGTTGTGTCACTGGAGGCTTTCGGCCATAAGCTCTGCGGGTCGCCTCCTTTGATGACATTATAAAGTGCTGCGCAATCGGCTACGTAACGAGCCATAGGGGCCTATATGATCGAGGGACGCACTCAATGGGAATACGCCGTGCAGGGGAACTGTGCCATGTGTGGGTTTCAGGCCGGTAAGGCCACAACTCGCAGAGGGAAATCGTATCGACCCGCCTGTATCTGAACCGAGAGAAGCGAAAGCCATCCCGGCAGCTGTTGCCACGCCAGATCCACTGGATGAAATGCCGGTCCAGTGCTCTGCGCGCTACGGATTAATAGGCGGATCTACGCTGGGGTGGTGATCCGTATAAGCGCCTTCGTCAACTTCAGTTTTCCCCGGATAACAGCACCGGCTGCTTCCAATCGCTCAACGACACAGGCTGTGGTACCTGCATTCCCCCGTTTGCCTAGAAACGATGTTCCCGCAAGAGTTGCTTCTCCCTTGATATCACAGAGATCTTTGATGGCGATGGGAACGCCATGAAGCGGACCACGAGAGATACCTAACCCGACTGCTGTATCAAGCGCCTGCGCTTGTGTTAGTGCACGCTCGGTCAGTATTGTGCTGTAAGGTTTTAGCCGAGGATTCAGATACTCGATACGATTGAACATTGCGTGGGTGATTTCTTCGCTGGAACACTCACCGCGAAAGACCCTGTCGCCAATCTCAGGTGCCCAGAGCCAATGTGCCGATTCTGGTAGTGTCATGTTTGTATTGCCTCTTACGCATTAGTTCGGGGCAAGTTGGGCCTAACAGTTGCAGTGCGCAGTAAAATGCTATTTGACCTTATCTCATTATTCGCGGACACATTTCCCAACATATTACTGTTGTTGTGCCGCGAACTTCGATTCACTCAAAGTATACTTTCCTTTCTTTGTATTGTTACTGGTTTCCTGTCTTTCTACAAAAACGGAAAATTCTTTGAAATTGGAGTGGAAATCATATTGAAGTTGAAACGTACTCGACTGTGAAAATTTTTTTTGAACCAGCGGTTAAAGACTAATTTTTAGTATGCCGCATTTTTTCATTTTATCTGTGTCGAGTAGGTGATTGGCGCTAAAGTGGAATCCCGTCTCTTCGTAATTGTGAGATTTCGAAACCGTGCTGTTGTAGTAAATGAATCACATTGTTTTCTCCGCTTAGATGGCCAGCGCCGACTAAAACGAATATGTCTTTGCCGCTGGTATCGAACATATTAATGATTTTTTCAGCCATATTAATATTCCGTTCGCCTAACAATCGGTCGTTCCATGCTTTCATCGCTGGGCTGTCTGCACTCGACTCGATCATCAATGCAGCCAAGGTTTCTTCATCGGCCGTATGCCATGCATCTACCATTTTGTTGACTTGGTCGAATATCTTCGCGTCACCGAATATCTCAGCCGCTTGCAAAGTTTGTAAGTCGAACGGCATGTCTGCCAACAATTGGAGCTGAAACTCCAGCGTTTCAAGCTCACCGAGTGTTTTGGATTGCTCCACCGCGAGCTTCAAGAAGTAAGCATCGATTCCTTGTTGAGGAAAAAACCCCTGCACCGCGTATAAGGCGCTGATAATATTCAAGGCGAAACCCGCTGGAGTCAATTTTTCCAGCTGATGCCACTCGATTCCCAGCACCGCTAGTTCTTCTTTTGCGGTGTCTATCACACGTTTTGGCAATACTTGATCGAGTGTTGTTCCTTCTGGCAAAAATAAATACTTCGATTGTAAAATTTGAGTCTGTTGCAATGTCATTCCAACAGGGTTCACTTCGAGGATCAATTGCGAAGTATCATTGAATGCTTTCGTGTAGGCGGCTGGTAAGGGATAAAAGCCGTGTTTGAAAAGATGAAAGCTACCACCGATGTAGACAACGGTATCATTTTTCTCAAGACGCCAAACAAAAGTAGGTTTACTCATGTCTCCGAGGTCAAGACGTTGTGCCAGAGCGCGACCCAGTTCAAATTGTTGGTTGTTTACTTGGATGAGTTCACAGGGGGCGCTAATGCTTTTTCTATTTCTAGACTGATTGCAAGCAGCAAAAGCGCCGCCGACAGCCGATAGAGTCCCCGAAGCCGACTCGTTCCATCCGAAAGCCCATTTTCCATTTTTATCTAGAGCCATCGCTACCGCCTTTGGGGGCGTCATCTCGCGGTACTTATTTTCCCACTGAGCTAATTGACTTTCTGTTCCTTGTACCTTTAGATCTTGATAGGAGGTAAAAACAACTGGCGAATCAATTGGCTTTGAAAGTACCGCCGCAGGAAATTTGTTAACAGGTGATGTTGGCGTGCAGGCACTTACACCTAAAAGTAGGCAAAGTCCCATTTTCCGTAATGTCATTCGTTTCACTATGCATTCCTTGCATTGATGTTAGAAGATAGAAGGTTGGTCGCGTTATAATTTACATAAAAACCTGGCCTAACACCAGCGTATTTACGCAGTGATTTTTCGTCGAAATATCTATTATATCAATTTCCTCTTGTTGCTAGTCTCTCGGTGGCGACATTGAGATTAATCGATACAG
>JBLHNZ010000166.1:0-8048 GCA_047623245.1 Oceanicoccus sp.
GGCAATCTGCAGCGATAATCAAACCACTAATCACACCAACATAAGGTATAAACAACGACGCGTTTAGCGTTCCTTACATTTTTTTCAGACACGCTGGATGCTGACAAGTAACTAAATATAACCAGATTTGGGTTCGAACTATTTTCTACGAAGTACGCAATCAGAAAAAGGTGACAAGTTAGGATTATCAAAAGTTAAAAGTAGCATGACCAGTACTTTTTTCATATTCTGTCGACGAAATCACCATCAATTGAAATGTGTTACTAGCGACTGTTTCGCTAGCAAATTTTACACGCTATGGACCCAGCTAACTGCGTCGCCTATGGAATCAAAAACTCTAAAGTCGCAGTGTTTAATGTACAGGGCTTCATATTCGCTAAATGTAGCAGAGGAGCTGGGATCTAAAACGACCGCATTAGCTTTGATATTTGACAAAAGGTCCCGGTATTCTATGTAAAAGCTTGGATCAAGAGAATAAGAAGAGACTTTAAGCTCGACTATACTAAATGGCTTGTCTTCGAATACCTCAAAGCACAAGGAATAGAACTCTAACAACTTCTCAGTATCCATATCAATCCCCTCGTCGATAGTACTAGTTACATAACTATCGAAGAACTGAAAGGAGCCAAATTTGAGGCAATACTCTTGAGACGGTAGGATGTGTTTACTTTCAGGCATTGGCATAAATCGCATCCGCAGTGCTTAGGAAACCTAGGTAGGCGGGAAGAACCAGCTTTGTGCGTAGAACAAGCAGATTAGTCATCTCAACAATTTCTCGAACTATATATTCTTGTTATTACGGTAGAAGTGATACTGGTAAAATAAGTAGCTAACCGCACTCCCTGTGCGTCCTTGTTTATAAATCCATACAACAGTTTAGCTAGAACACACTATAAAGGCGGAGAGCTTTCAAACACATCACCTATATGGGTGATATTTTACTTTTTTGCGCTGTAACATAGTTTCGCTAACTCTAAAACCGGTGATCGTTTACACTTCAATTTTCGACCAAAAGCTAGACAAACTCTCGAATTGAACGTTAACTGCAGCAAAATCACCGCTTAGCACGGCCTTATGTAATTGCTGGGCAAGACTATTGATACTATCGATACCTGACAGCCCTATCACCCCCAACAACTGATGTGTTTGCTTCTGCAGAGCCACCAGATCCCTAGACTCTAAAGCGCTTCTAATACTCAGCAGCTGACCATTCACTTCTTCCTCGATACGCTCTGGCGAAAGGCTGATTAACGCACGTTCAACCAATGGTGCTTGCACATTGGCTACCCCAGACAAAGAATGCACTTTTTTAATTAGCGCTTCTTCATCTATCGGCTTATAGCAAATCGCGTTCACTCCTGCAGCCATAATGGTCGACTCCTGGTGAAATACGTCCGCAGTTAGTACAATAATAGGCGTGTTTACGTTGACCCCGGTTCCGTTCCGAACGCACTTACTTAACTGTAAACCGTCCAACTTGGGCATATGTAAGTCCAACACCAGAACGTCAAAACGATTCCCTTCACATCGTCGCAGCGCTTCTTCCCCATTACTTGCTAATATGACTATAGCTCCTGCCGCCTCTAACACGGTCGCTAATAGTTGCTGATTAAACAGATTGTCTTCTGCCACTAACACCTCGGTCCCCTCCAACAGATAAGGGGTATTTAGTGTACGGGCTTGTAAATTTAAACGATTTTTAGCTGTGGGAACAAATCGGGGACCAAGTTCAGCCTCTGCTTTATCAAATGTGCCGCGCAAGTCAGTTAATGGTTTGCTCACTACAATCAGTGGGCCGTATAGTTCATTCGTCAACTGATGGCTAATACTGCCATCATCGGCAACTGCCAAAATAATTACGCCACCATATGCGGACCTTATTCCAGTCACCAGTGACTTAAAAACCTCGAGAGAGTCGCTATACGCATTAAACCCCAACACCAAAATATCGACTTTTCCCTCTGACTTTAGAGAGTCGAGCAGATCATTCTCCGTTGTTGGTGCACGTACATCCGAACAGAGTTTAAGTAACTGATTTCTCCACGAACGTCGCGTCCACGGATTGATATCGAAGAGAGTGGCCCGCCACGGCCCATTAGGGGCAGCTCGTGCGTTCACATCAGTGGCAATACGGCAGTGAAAGTTAAATTCAACTTCTGTCCCCTCTCCTTCAACACTGTCAACAGTAATACCACCACCCATCAGAGTGACGAAATCCTCGGCTATCGATAAGCCTAGCCCTGTACCACCGTGACTACGTGTACTACTCTCGTCACTTTGAAAGAATGGATTGAACAGCCGACTGATATCTGCAGAACTAATTCCAGTGCCACTATCCTTAACAGACACAATAATGTTGGCCTCTTCACCTTGCTTCTCAGCGACGGAAACAAACATGACGATGTCTCCCGACGGAGTAAACTTTACAGCGTTAGAAATGATATTGTTCACGACTTTTTGAAGTTTGTCGATATCGGCAAACACCTCAACCGGGACGTCTGAATCGACTAATATATTGAGTTCGATGGATTTTTCGAAGGCTTTTATACGATGCTGACCCAATACATCCCGCAAACAGTCAGCTAAATTGAAACGAACAGGATTTAGACTAAACGAATTGGCGCGCAGTTTAGAAAAATCGAGAATGTCATTGATCGTCGATAACAATACTGACGCAGAGGCCAAAATCATATCGCTATATTCTTGTCTTGTTTTCGGCTGTTCGGTTTTCGAAAGCAAACGGACAAAACCTATAATTCCGGTCAGTGGTGTTCTCAATTCGTGACTCATCCGTGCTAGAAAATCGTCTTTGGCATCGTTAGCTTCTTCAGCTCTTTCTTTGGCAACGGCCAAGTCAACGTTCTGATCCTCCAGACCTTTAGCCGCTTTCATCCATTGATCTGTAGCCTTTTCTACCTCTTCTCGTAAAATGGCTTGCGACTGCCCAACCCGTTCAGCAAGTTTATTGATACCTTGTTCTAAATCACCCAGTTCTCCGCCACTTACCTCTTCAACACGATGGTCAAAATCTTCTAGTCCATACCGACCGACAGCCGACGTTATCAGGTTGATCGGTTGAACCACAGCGCGGCTGAATCGAAAAGCCAGCCAAAGCGCCAGACTTAACATTAACGCCCCGATTAACACATTATTTCTCATAACTGCAGCGCGGTAATCCCGGGTTTCCGTTAAATCTACCGCCAGCACAACCCAACCCAACAGTTCAGAGCTTGGTGTTTCAGCATATTGTTCGGGATTTTCGTCAAACACAATATCGCTGTGTTGTACCGCCTTGATAAAATACCAATAGTCACCTTCAACATAACTTGTGGCACCGTTAACTTTGCGCTGCGATAGAATAAAAGGATCCCCGTTAGCCGACCGGCTACTGAGTTGGTTTTTTGCCTCATCAAAAAAGAGCACCTCGGCAATTTGTGAGTCCCGCATAATCGCGTCGCCCAAGTTATTTAGACTCGCTTCGTCACCGGCAAACAAAGCTAGCTGGGCAGCACCGGCGGCCAGCAACAACAGTTCCTCTCCATGATCTTGTAAGTTCGCCGTTTCACGATTCAGAGCAGAATTGATGTTATAAATAGTCAGGAAGATAATGCAAACCAAAGGCAGCGCAACAAGCACAGAAACGCGGGCTTGCAAACTCCATTGCTGAAAAGAAAATAATTTTATCTTACTCAAGACTATTTCCCCTCCATTTTTTGTAAAGTACTTTTTAATTGTTCAGCGTCTAGTGTGATGCTTAGTTTGCGAGCAATACGCTGATTGATCACTAGACTGAACTCGCTTCCATCTCTAGGAACAGGCGTCGCATTCGAAGGATCTTGCATCCATTCACTTAGTAAAAGGCCCGTATCCCAACCAATATTTTCTGGACTTGCATAAACAGATAATAAGGCTCCCGCTTTGGCATATTTTTCCGAAAAACCAATGACTGGTGTTTTGTACCTCATACTTAATTGCAGAACTAATTTGGCTACCAAGCGGTTAAACAAACTGGTATTTGGCCTAACAATAAACACATCACTGTTTTTCATTAGTGGTTCAATTTGCTTTATGGGATTCCCAGTTAACAATAAGCTCGTAGAGTTAATTTCAATATCATTGTTTGCCGCAGATGCATCGATAGCCAAGCTAGGCTCCGCCAAAACACTTTGACTCAACATGCCAATTTTATATACGGACTGATCTTTTCTTAACAGAGTCGAGATTTGAATCAATCGCTTTATCGGCTGATCAATAAAGACCGCAGTAATAGCATTATCAGGTGATGCGTCAGCGGTGATAACATCAAAGGCATTACGAGTAATGAAACTGCAGACAATCCGCGAGCTAACGAAATGATGCACGGCATAGTCGGCGGCAGCCGAACCAACGGTAACAACGACATCCTCCCGCTCTATCATTGCGGCCGTTGCGCTCTTAGCCTTTACGTCGTCTAATAGCCAAAAATCTGTTGGGTGACTTGAAGACATGCCGTTTTCGGCCAACTGCCTTCCCAATTCCGCTGCGGCGAGCTGGTAGGCAGGTAAATCGGAAGAGGTTATAATGGTTATTTTCTGTCCGGCACAAGCAATCCCTGTCCACCATAAGCTCAGTATAAAGCAAGTAGTAACAGCGTACGTTAAACAAGGAGCGCGTTTCCGATCTGAGTAATTGGAAAGAAATGGATACATTAGGACGACGCCAAACCCAGCTTTTCAGCAAGTACACCCGCCTCTGTCCGGTTACTGCATCCCAATGCAGACATGATTGCCTTTAAATGGGTTTTTACGGTATTTTCTGATATAAATAGGTTACCGGCAATCGTTTTATTACTCAAACCCTGCGCCAAGCAAACCAGAATATCCAATTGCCGCCTGGTCAAACTATCGATAAGAGCGTCTCTCATTTCCGGGCTTTCTATATCCGATACCCGACTTGAATTCTCATTCTTTTCGTGTCGTAAAAAATCAGGCCAATAGGAGCCGCCGGCGAGCACTTTGTTTATCGCCTCATGCATCCGCTCAAAGCCTGAGCTTTTATGAATAAAACCACTGACTCCAATATCAATCGCATTGCGCACATGCTTTGGGTTGTCCGACGCAGATAACACGATAACTGGTAATTCGGGGTAGGTTTTACAGAGCTTTTTTAAAAAACCAAAACCATCGCTACCGGGCATAAAAAGATCGACAATAGCCAGGTTCAATTTTTCTTGTTTCAGGGCCACTAACACAGAGCTTGCGTCGCAACATTCGACGATGCGTGCGGCTGGAAACATCTCTGATAGTGCCGCAACAACGCCGGACCGAGTCATCGCGTGGTCATCAGCAATTACTATTTTCATTCAAAATCCTTCTTTGGCTAACTTTCCACAGCTAAATAGTTCATCGCTTTTAGGTAGCTCTACAACACACTCCAAACAAAAAACGTTCGAAGACTCACCAATCCAGAGACGCACTGAGGCTAGTCGTGCGCTGGAAGAAATTGTTATTCTCAAACTCTAAATTTGTTTCGTCTAAAAAATTTTCCACTTTTAAATCTAAACGAAGCCGATATCCATCAAAAATGAATGATTTGCTAATGGCAACATCGTGGCGAAAAAATGATGCGGCAAACTCACCACCGCGCCAGTCTACATCAGACTGATGATAACTCAGTAACGACGCATTCCAGTCACTGCCCAGCTCCTGTGTAATCAATAGACTCCCGGTATGTTTAGGCACTCTCTCTTTATCGCGGTGAATCCCGTCCGGCGCCTGGGGCCACTCTCTTATCCGCGTAAACGTCAATCGAGTATTAGCATACTGAAGAGACACCAGGGTACCGTCTCTCGGCTGCCACTTAATCTGCATATCGTAGCCGGTGATACGCCAATTTTTACTGTTGGTAAAAAAATGTGCCCTACTGGGATGCTCCCCCGAGGCAAAAACGTCTCTGTCAATGTTCTCACCTAGATTACCCTCATCATAGTCGTCGCCGGCAATCCAACCTTGATGATCAATCCACCATTTAACGTGATCTATACCACCGTCCATCTTTTCATGGAAAGCTCGCCAATCAATATCCAGCTTACCGTCAAAAAAACTACCGAAGTATGCCAGCTCGAGGTTATCCATTTCTTCGGCTTCCAATCCATTTTCAGACAACAAATCGTAATCGGTAAAAATATCGTAGGCACGATCGACGACCTCTCGTCGAGATTCGAATACGGACGGTGAACGATAAGCCTTAGAAGCGCTTAAGCGAAAGTTATGCTGCGGTAATAGTTGGTAATGTAATGAAGCACGCGACGATAAATGGGTATCGTCCAATTCCTGATTTTCTACCATCAACCCTATGTTGGTAAGCCACTTTCGACTCAGCTTAAACTCTATATTGGAGAAACCATATAAAATGCCATAATCAACAGATCCTCCGCGATTCAAATTAGTCGGGGCGTAAATATCCTGATATTTATACCCTATCCCATTTAATACGCGAAGCTGTTTGCTAAAGGTGTATTGATGCTCCAGCTCCGCCTCCCATAATTGAGATTCGCGCTTACCCCAACCATACGTCATCAGTGGGTCTGGATAGCCTTGTAAGTAATACGCGTACTCTTCTGCCGTCCATTCCTTTTCCACGGATAATAGCTTTTGATAACTATGATCCGACTTACTGTCGTACAAAGATAGATGTCCTCGCCATTGCTGATCATCTTCAATTCGCTGCCACCCAAGCGTCACCCAGTAACTCGTATTCTCATCGTCAGCAAAATCCTCGGGATGATCGCCATCACCAATACCGAAACTCCCGTCACTCGCTCCTAACTCGAAATTGAACGTGTCTAGCAAACTAGGCGTTATAGTGGCATTAAATGCGACATGCCCGACCGAAGTGTCGTCGGGTAGATCATCAAATCCGTCATTTTCACTGTGCGATATTCGCCATTGAGCATAGCCATTAGCTATCTCAAAATTAGAACGAATATTGACGTTACGGGTATTCTTTCCGCCAGCGGTAGTACGAATATGGGTACCACTTTCTTCAACCGGACTCTTCGTCGTGATGCTTACCGCTCCGACAATGGCATTAGAACCGTAGGCAGGAACATTCGACCCACGCACTACTTCGATACGTTTGATATCATCGGGGGTAATTCCTAAAGACCACCATGAAACGGTAGGGTAGGTCGGCACGTAAACACTGCGACCATTAATGCGTACCTCCAAGCGTCTGGGATCATCGTCCGTTAAATCGTGCCCCGATAAGCCTGACAGCGAACCGTTTATGTAGAAGCTCATAAACCCCGGCACTAAGCGAAAAACCTCCACCAAATTATTTGGTGCTAACGCCGCAATCATTTCGCTATCAATGACAGTTACCGAAGAAGGAGAATGATGACGTGTCTGTTCCATCCGAGCACCCGCACTCACAATGGGAATGTCGACTAACAAGTCACTTTCATCGTAATAACTGTCGGTATCTGATGCGACTACTCTCGTAGCTACCAGCATTAACAGGGCAAAAACACTCAGGGAAAACTGTGACATTCGAACCTCTTTTGTCGCTATCGATTTATTAACAATGATTCGACGTAAGCCATTAACAACAAACGAAATATCAGATTGGAAAATCAGCCAAACATACATCTGAGAATAACTTTTCCTTAAGATAAACTTGCAGCTCCAACCGCAATTATAAGCCCGCAGCATAAGATCTCTTACTCTCCAAATTCGACAGTATTGCTTAAAATCACCTATCTGCTCGGCGATTTTACTCTAAATTACCAACCACCGACAGCCATCGGTTGATTCTGGCTGTGTTAATTGCTCACGGCTGCGGTATTGGACATCGAAAAACAGTGCAAAACTATTGCACGCACACATTGTTCAATCATAGAACCAGGTTCAGTCATGGATTGTGAGTGGCGATCGCGGCTCCGCCGAACCAGCCGCTTTACGTCGCGGAAATTCGACTACAGTGACTCTAGTCGGTCTAGCCTATAAGTGATTTCCAGGGGCGTGTCGGGGTCCTTCCAGCCGCGAGTAAAACCTGCTTTGCGACTTACA
>JBLHNZ010000167.1:0-7961 GCA_047623245.1 Oceanicoccus sp.
CCGCGAACGCCATTTCGGCTTTTACATTTTCGTCAGTCAACGAATGGTTCAACATCGTCTTAGCCGCTTCGACAAAAGAAGCATTCGGGTATAGACGCATCAGCCGTACAAGAAGCCAATGCCCATGAACTGAAGAATGCCAGTCGTAGCAACCGTAAAAGATAGGCGTAAGCTCGCGAGGAGGCGCCAGGTCTTGGTCGCTCTTCATCGCCAAACCGATTTTATTGGGATATTCTTGTCCAACACAGGTTAGAGCCATTGTCGAAAACTGATCAATTTGCTCGGGAGAAATGGATTGAGCGTGCAGCGAAGCGGTAGAAAAATGAAAGAACAATAATAGTGACGTTAAGCTTAAATAACGATTTAGCATTAGCTAACCTTCTATAGAATGTGAAGAGATGTTCTTTTTAGAACGAGCCTATCATAAATTGGTCTGACACAAGTGACCATGTCACAACTGGTAAATTGACTCTTTCTGCGAATCTAAGCCCTTAAATCTAAGTAAACCACTATCTTGTATTTTTTTGTTATTAGAATACTTCATGCGATCTCTTCGCAAAATTGCTTATCTCACTTTCTGTGTAATTAGATCGTTCGAGAATTCCTATGAGCGATTAACTCTGTCGTTCTAAGTATTTCTTCAGCGCGCAAGACAACCGGTACATCTACCATTTTGCCATTAAATTTGGCTGCTCCCCGCCCTAACTTCAGCGCCTCTTGATAGGCATTGACAACCTCCCGAGCATCGTTAACCTGCAGTTCCGTAGGAGAATACCCTTCGTTCATAATCGGAACTTGGCTGGGATGTATACAAAAAGCACCTCGAAATCCCATGTTCTTTGCTCGAGTAATAGTCTGTTCAAATGCAAGTGGATCCGAATAGTCTGCAATTGACCCGACAAATCCCAAAGGCAACCTGCCAGCGGCGCGACAGGCAAACAACAATTGTTGGTTGGGTAACAACAAGTTTTCGGCACTCGGTATCATGCCGGTAGCGGTAGAGAAGTCTTCGCTACCTATCGTCATTGCCAAAAGCCGCGGACATGAGTTTGCGATTTGTGCCAATCGTGAAAGCGCATCGGGCGATTCTACCAAAGCGACTAAACCGATCTCGCCTACTTTCATACTACGTTCGATTTCTAATTCCGCAATAACCTCACTAACCTCTTTGAGCTGTTGATCGCTAACGACTTTCGGAATAACGATCGCTCTAATGGAGGGATGGACTGCGGCTTCCAGATCTCTAATGGCTAATCTCAATCGACTATTAATTCGCACAAGAACATCGGCACCATTGGTAGACACTTTAATCGCTGCCGTCAGCAAATTATCTCTAGCGTGCTCTTTCTCGGTTTCGGGCACGCTATCTTCCAAATCCAGGATTATAGCGTCGGCACCTCGTGTATGGGCTTTATCGACAAACTTGTCGACGTGAGCTGGAATAAATAACATTGACCGCCAAAGTGGAGGTGAGATTTCGCTTGTCGACAGAGTTGGCACTTAAATTTCCTCAGAAAAAAACAGATATTTCGGGCTTCAATTTTCTACAAAAAAGGCGGTGGCACTCATGGTTATCGCATTTGCATGATCTCTGACCCATAGCTTGGATGTCACTAACTCATCACTTAGTTGTCGATTGCTTTTAGACACAGCCTGATTTAACTCTGCACCACCGTCTGTTTCTACATTGCCTTCTACCCAGAACGTATTGTTAGCTAACAGCGGCCTCACAGCGCGATAGTCGAAGCGTTTTAACTGCGACAATGGCCGTTCACGACTAAGTAAATCCAACAGCAATGTCGCCAACAAAGGCCCCTGTACAACGAGATCGGCATATCCTTCGACATTCACCGTGTAATCTTTGTCATAATGAATTCGATGAGAGTTAAAGGTCAATGCAGAATATCGAAATAACAAGGGCGGTGTCGCTTCAAACTTACTCGACCACATTGCACCGGCAGGAGCCGGTCGCGGAACGGCAACTGGAGTGTCAGCGGTGGGAGACTCTCGATAGACTAAGTCTTGTCGATCAGTAATAGCAAGTTGGCCTTCCGCATAAATTTCGTGTTTAACCGTTACAAAAACCAACTCTCCCGTGGCTCCAGACTTATGCGTTACATCACTAATTGTAGACACCCTTTTTACCCAGTCACCAATTTTTGGCGCTGCAATTATTTCTATCGATCCACCGGCCCACATACGCTTTGGCAGCGGTACCGGCGGCAAAAAACCACCTCGTTTCGGATGCCCGTCATCACTCAGCTCCGATGCCAGTGGCGACGGCAGAAAATAGAGCCAATGCCACGGAATGGGAATCGGATCACCAACCTCCAGATTGGCCTCCCCTCGGTCGATGGTTGCTGACATTCCCCGAATAGGCGTAGCCGTTATGGTATCTTCAATAACTTCCTCGCGCCCTATCCATTGCTCTAACAACGACATGTCTATGACCACTCCTTCCTCCAACCCCAATTTTTTCTCCTTCTAATCGATTTTTTTATTTGCCGACTTTCCTGTTAAAAAAAGACGTCATTCTGATGTCAATAATTCTCGCAGTAATGTTAAAAAGATTTCGGCATATTCAACTCATGAGTAGCAACATGCGACAATATCAAATTTGTGGAAATGGGTGCCACTTGATATAAACGAGTCTCACGAAATTTTCGCTCTATATCGTACTCTTCAGTAAATCCGTAACCGCCATGTGTCTGAATACACACATCAGCCGCAGCCCATGATGCCTCCGACGCCAACAGCTTTGCCATATTGGCTTCGCTTCCAGGACGCTGACCCGCATCAAACATATCGGCGGCATGACGCACCATTAATGCAGCGGCCTCGGTCTGGATGTGGTTGCGTGCAATAGGAAACTGAACACCTTGATTCTGCCCTATCGGCCGCCCAAACACTTCCCTTTCACAGGCGTAAGCACTGGATTTTTCGATAAACCACCGCGCGTCACCAATACATTCCGCCGCTATGAGTATTCGTTCGGCATTCATCCCGTCGAGGATATAGCGAAAACCCTTACCTTCTTCGCCGATCAAATTTTCAGCGGGAACTCTTAGCTGATCAAAAAACAACGAGGTGGTGGCATGATTCATCATCGTCCGAATGGGATTGACAGTCAGTCCATTACCTATCGCTTCGCGTAAATCGACCAGTAATACCGACATACCGTCAGTACGTTTAACACATTCCTCTCGAGCGGTCGTCCGAACAAGTAGCACCATCAAATCAGAGTGTTCGACCCGAGAGATGAATACCTTTTGACCTGTGACGACATAGTCATCCCCATCGCGAACCGCTCGAGTGGTAATACGTGTTGTATCTGTGCCGCTTCCAGGTTCGGTAACGCCAAAAGCCTGGAGCCGCAACTCACCACTGGCAATTTTTGTCAGATATTTTTGTTTTTGTTGCTCGTTGCCATGCCTTAATAAGGTACCCATCGTATACATTTGCGCGTGACAAGCGCCAGCGTTTCCGCCGCTGCGTTGAATTTCTTCCAGTATGGCGCACGCCGCACTAAGCGGCAATCCGCTGCCTCCAAACTCTTCAGGGATTAGCACCGACAAATATCCAGCGTCGTTAAGCGCCTGGACAAATTCCGTAGGATAACCTCGAACTTCATCTAGGTCGCGCCAGTAAGCACCTGGAAAATCCCCGCACAGTTTGGCAACGGCATCGCGAATATCTGTGTAGTTTTTATCATCGGTCATTACAATTTAACTCCTTTCCTTTCTTCCTATCGAGAGCGACACCAAGTATCGCCATTCCCATTTTTTTCAAAACGATCATTATGATCGGCATCTGTCATATAAATCGCTAATCCCTAATAGTGAATCACATAGGCTTAGCCAAAAATACGTACTGTGAAGAACCTTACACAAAACAGGCGATAGCGGCTTCATTTCAAAACTGTTTGTGATCAATCAACCAATCTACTTAACATGGATTCGTTTGACTACTGATTGAAAGGTCAACAGCGTTTTTTCACCGGTGAAAATACGTCCCGTTACAAAAACCAACGAGCCGGTCCGGCGCGTAATAGTCCCCTCTGCCTCGATCCAATCTCCGCGTTTGGCACCCGAGATAAAATCGCAATTACAGCTGATAGTCGCGCAACTTTCTTTTTGTCCTTTCATCGCGATCATAATCACCGCATAATCGGCGAAAAACAGCAGCACACCACCGTGAACGGTCCCGATAGTGTTGCCGTGATGCTCTCCGGCATGGAAACCTAAAAGTAGACTATCTTCCGTTTTTTTATAATAAAAAGGACCGAGGTGTTGTTCGGCTAATGCTGCATTTTTTAGAGTTCGGTAACCCTCGGGAGTTTCTTGAACACTGTCTTGCTCTAACATCTATGTACCTATAATTTATCACAACCAAAATCGGGGAATCGGTGTATCATTTACTTAAAATGTCGACATTTTTTCCCCATGTTACAAAACAATGGGCTTCAAATAAAAGCGATTTCCGCTTAAGATGCTTAGGTTCTTAACACATCGGTTTTACCCATTGTGTCGATTCCTAGTGTGCGCACTGATGAGTTTTCATGAGATTAGACCGGTAGCACGCCGGACATAGTACGCATCGACTGAGTGCTCATCAAGTATAGAAAAGAAAAATCTGAAAGAAACATACCTCCTTCTTATTGTATTTATGGCTGGTACTACCGCTCTTGGTACGTCCAGGCGAGCTGTATCAAAGTATCTAATTGATCACTTTGTTATCATCAAAAATATGAATTTTATTTAGGTACGTACGCAACAGTAATATTAGAAGCATTGTTTTATAAGCATTGTTTTATAAGCCAATACTCACAAATACGTTTTTGCCAGGAGTCGTTCTCAATGCAATTTAGTTTACCTCAACTTCACGAAGCCATAGCCGCAGCAGTCCCCGATCGTGAGGCCCTTGTTTTCAGGGATAAACGATTTACCTTCGCCCAACTCACTGGTCGAACGCGCTGTTTGGCTAATTTTTTCCTAGGTCGTGGCATCACCATTCATCAGCAACGTAAAAACCTCGAGAATTGGGAGTCGGGACAAGACCATGTTGCCCTGCTAATGCTTAACGGCAATGAGTATCTGGAGAGCATGCTCGGCGCATTGAAAGCACAAGCCGTACCATTTAATGTGAATTTCCGCTATGTGGAAGAAGAACTGCTATACGTTTTAAACAACGCGAACGCGAAAGCTATTGTCTACCATTCACAGTTTGCCCCACGGCTGTCAGCCATTCTTAAAGATCTTCCACACCTGACTACATTAATCCAGGTGAAAGACGAGTCAGGCATTGAATTGTTACCTGGTGCCTTGGATTACGATGACCTTATTGCCAATTCCTCCTCCAGTAAACCCAATATAGTTTGGAGTCCGGACGATCTTTACATGCTTTATACCGGAGGGACAACCGGTATGCCAAAGGGCGTTCTATGGAGACAAGGAGATCTGATAACCAGTGCACTGGGAGGAAAAAATTCAGACGGTTCTGTTATCGGTTGTATAGAACCCTTTATAGAACGAGCAACCGGGGCCCGGCGACACCGTTTTTTGACGACACCACCTTTCATGCACGGCGCGTCCCATTGGCTCGCGTTTAATGCCTGGCATGGAGGCAATACCGTTATTGTTCAAAACAACGTTGAAAAACTCGACCCATCGGACATCTTGTCGGTGATAGAAAGAGAACGAGCCACCGCTTTAATGCTTGTTGGCGACGCCTTTGGCCGTCCAATTTTGGAAGAGATACAACGAGGAAACTACGACCTTTCCTGTTTAACAAATATTATGAACAGTGGCGCGATATTGAGTCAGCCCGTCAAACTTGCATTACTGGAAATGCTTCCGACAGCCAAAATTGTCGACAATATGGGCGCCTCGGAAACGGGAAGCCAAGGTGTAAAAATCTCAACGCTAGAGGAAATTACAGCGAAGAACAGCGCTGACGCCACAAACTTTAAACTTTCAGCCGACAATGTTGTGTTAAGCGAAGATTTACAGAAAATTTTGGAAAAAGGACACGATGGCACAGGTTGGCTCGCTAAGAAGGTTCATGTACCGCTGGGTTACCTCGATGACAGGGAAAAAACCCAGGCAACCTTCCCAGAAGTTGATGGTCAACGCTATGCCGTTCCCGGCGATAAGGTACAGCTGAAGGAAGATGGAAACATCCTGTTTTTTGGCCGAGATTCTGTCACTATCAACTCGGGCGGAGAGAAGATTTTTGCAGAGGAAGTCGAGCGAGCATTAAAATATCACCCGAGTGTTTTTGATGCCGTTGTCGCCGGTCGCCCAAGTGAACGATGGGGTAACGAGGTCGTCGCAGTTGTACAATTACGAGAATCGAGTACCTTCGACAAAGAGAGTATATTAGACGAATGCGGGAAGCATATAGCTCGTTACAAATTGCCTAAGGCCTTTATTATAGTGGGTACTATAAAACGTAGCCCTAGTGGCAAAGCAGATTATCGGTGGGCGAAACTGCAAGCCGAAAAAGCCTCCTGATTCTCTTTTACGATAGACTGTTACTGTGGATACGCAAATAAAAAAGGAGCGCGCTGGTATTTTGGTAATCAGTAGCATTTCTGGTTATTTCAAAAGAAAAATCTAGCAAAACTCTATACTATTTTAACTATGATAAACGGAGAACACTATGTCTGAAGTTTGGATTATCGATACAGCACGAACCCCACGTGGTACCGGAAAAGTAGGTAAAGGATCTCTAACCGAGATACACCCGCAGCGTATTCTTTCCACGGCGTTAAGGGCTCTTGAGGAACGCAACAACCTCAATACTGAAGACATAGACGATGTTATTGCGGGCTGCGGCACGCAGTTTGGAAAACAGGGATCCTGTATTGCGCGAATGGCCGCTTTGGACGCAGGCTGGAGCGATCAGGCGACAGGTTTCTCCCTCGACCGTTTTTGTGGGTCGGGTTTAACTGCTGTCAATCTGGGCGCAATGGGAATTATGTCTGGCATGCAACAACTCATCGTCGCCGGTGGCGTCGAATCTATGTCCTTCGGATCGACCTTGCAAGGCCGTTCGCCTTTTTTGGATAACAACAACCTACACTTGCGCAACCTTCATCCGCAACCACATCAAGGCATATGTGCAGATCTAATAGCCACTCTAGAAGGTATCAGTCGAGAAGATACTGAAGCCTTAGCACTAGAAAGCCAGCGAAGAGCTGATAACGCCATAAAAAATGGGTATTTCGAGCGCAGTGTTGTGCCTGTTTACCACGACGATGGCTCACTGGCTCTCGATCACGAAGAGTTTCCTCGTCCTCAGACGACATTAGAAGGATTAGCGGGATTGAGCCCAGCCTTCGAAAAAATGTATTCTGCGCCCCTCGATGAAGAAGGCACCAGCTATAGAAATCTGGTAGAGAAAAAATTTCCCGATGTGACGATTAACCATATCCACCACGCCGGCAATTCATCCGGAGTAGTGGATGGCGCCGGCGCGGTTCTTTTGGCATCCCCGGAATACGCCAGAGCACACGGTTTGAAACCTAGAGCACGAATCAAAACAATGGCAAATGCCGGTGATTCTCCCGAATTAATGCTCAACGCTCCGGTACCGGCTGCTAAAAAAGCGCTGAAAATGGCTGGAATGAGTATCGGCGATATTGACCTCTTCGAAGTCAACGAGGCTTTTGCGGTCGTGCCTTTAAAGTTTATGCGTGATTTGAACGTCGACCCGTCTCTGGTTAATGTTAATGGCGGTGCAATGGCACTGGGGCATCCCATTGGTGCCACGGGTGCTATTATTTTGGGCACTCTGCTCGACGAAATGGAGCGACGCGATTTGAGTACGGGTCTGGTAACTATGTGTACCGGCGGTGGTATGGCCCCCTGCCAGATCATTGAGCGAATTTAGAGTATCCGAAAAATTTACGGAATACGTTTTTTATCCAATCAGGAAATCTCAATATGCGTGATTTACAA
>JBLHNZ010000168.1:0-7918 GCA_047623245.1 Oceanicoccus sp.
AAGTAAAGGCGACCAACTTGTGATCAATGGGCATAAATCGGTTGTTCTCAATGGTGACTCTGCAGATAAGCTGGTTGTTGTTGTGCGTACGAGCGGTGAGCAGACCGACCGAGATGGTATTAGTTTGATATTAGTAGATGCCGACGCTGAGGGTGTCAAACGTAAGAGCTATGTGACGGTTGACGGTCAATGTGCTGCAGATATTTGGTTTGAAAATGTATCGGTACCTGCTAGTAATGTCCTGGGTGAAATAGGCACTGCAATCGATGTTCTGGAAACCGTTATTGATCGTGCGGCGTTGGCAATATGCGCAGAAGCGGTCGGTGCGATGGAAATAGCGTTGCACAAAACTGTTGAGTACACCAAAATTCGCAAGCAGTTTGGTGTCACTATTTCTACCTTCCAGGCATTGCAGCATCGTATGGCCAGAATGTTTATGGAAACTCAGCAAGCCAAATCGATATTGATTATGGCGGCGATGGAAATGGATCGTTTGGGAGGCAAGGCGCCAAAAGCGTTGTCCGCAGCGAAAAGTCGAATTGGTAAGGCCGCGCGTCTCGTGGGACAGGAGTCGGTACAGATACACGGCGGCGTAGCGGTAACTGACGAATTGGACGTAGGTCACTACTTCAAACGTTTAACAACGATTCAGTTCTTGTTTGGTAGTACCGATCACCATATCGAACGTTTCGCTAGTTTATAGGTTCACATAAAACCCGTGATGATGTGGTGAATAGATTTCTACATTCATTTAATATTTATATGCGGTATGTGTAAAAAAGAGAAGCCTCGTGCTTCTCTTTTTTTTGGCCATTCTTGATGTTTCAATTTTCACGATAGTCTCGTCTCTTATTCGTACGAATCTGAAGTGGAACGGAGTTTCCAGTAATGCTCTTATTCGGACTCCACTTTGTAAAAATTGAAATAGACTCCAGAGGAAAGATAGAAATCTTCTTGTAGAATGTTAGGGAACCATGGTCTTCTTTTCCCAGTTCCCGTTTACGAGATGGTATTGATGTCTTTTGTGGATTCGATCGGCAGGAGAATCTTGCCAATGTTCAATGAAGGAAGCTTGTAACGAGATACCTGCTGCATTGTCTGAAAAAGGGATACTTTCTTTCGAAGGGTATTTTTCCTTCAATTCGTCGATACTGGATAGCAACGTTTTTCTAGAGTCTACTATAGTACTTTGCGCTTGTTTCTGGGCATAAAAATGGTCAATGATTTTTGATTCGTACGGTTTTTTGCGCCAATGACTCTCCATTATATCTTGCGATATTTCACTAACGTTTCCTCTTATTCGATATTGTTGCATTATGCTAGGCCAAAAAACGAGGAGTTCAATTTTACCCGAATTCATCAAATCCTGCCATTTAGGGGATGATTTGTTGATGAAGATAACAAATGAACCCTTACTGACTTCTCGCAAGACTAACGTGCGGATGGATGCCTGTCCAGAAGCAGATACGGTTGCGAGTGAGCAGAATTCCGCATTTGCATCTTTCAATGAGCGGGCTTCGACCCAGTTTTCCTTAAAAATATCCAGTGGATTGGTCATGGTTCTCCTCTATGCTTAAAATTGCGTTCCAAAGTCTGCCGCGTACGACAGTGAATTGAGTTTGATATTCTCGCCAGCGAACGCACTCTTTTTAATCTATTGATTGAAAGTGCGTTAGGTAAAAAATCATGATGTTTGTAAGCCTGCGGTCAAAAGCATGGACTACTAGCCCCGATTATTATGATCTTTTCAGCCCCGCTTTTTCTTGCGCCGCCAGAAGTACCATAGGACAACGAGCCCACAGACTGTCGATAGAGTGATGATAATCTTTGCGGTGTATAAGCGCATGAGTCCATTGATGAAGACTTGCTCGACTTGATCGTAACCTTCGGGAACTGCCAATACATTGTTTTTGGCGGCGTATACATCGTAGTCGCGTAGTAAGCTTTCGAATAACTCTGGGTCAGTATGCGCAAGGTCTATTGCTTCTCCAGGATCGGACGCAATATTGTATAAGTGCCAAGCACTGTCGCCCAGCGGTCCTCGGTTAAAAACAATTTTGTAATCACCTCTAAATAGAGCTTTATTACCCCCAAGTTCATAGCCAATTGAGTCTTCGTTGGTTCGAATCGATGTCATCGATTTATTGTAGAGCGGTTCAAGATTCTTCCCAATGATGGTTTCAACCGCTGTTCCGTTGTACGTACCGTTGTGATCTTTAACTTTTCCGAGAGTAAGAATAGTCGGCATAATATCAGTGACATAGGTGAGAGCTTTAGTTAGCTCACCTCGTGTTTGGATACTCGGCCCGGAGATGATCAGGGGTACCCGCATCCCGCCTTCTCCTGCATAAAATTTGTAGTAGGATAAAGGTGATACGGCGATGGTCGCGTTACTTGGTCCAATCACGTTGTAACTGCCTTTTTCACCCAGTGTTTCGTAATCAGTATTGTAGCCAACGCTTTTCATCCACAAGTCGAACATGGTAGCGCTTGCTGCGTTGGGGTCTGACCCTTCGGCGCCATTGTCAGATGTGAAAATGAAAACCGTATTATCGTATTCCCCAATACGCTTAAGATAACTGATAAGGCGGCCGACGTGGGTATCCATTGCATCTACCATTCCAGCATAGACGGCCATGCTTTTTGATAGGAAACGTTTTTCGGTGGCGCTGAGTAGATCCCAGTTTTGGGTTCCAGGCGTAATAGTGGTTTTGACATTCGGGGGTATGATGCCCAGTTTTTCAGCGGCCAAACGGCGTTTCTCACGCATAATGGTCCAGCCTTCGTCATAGACTCCACTGTACTTTTCAGTAAACGCGCGTGGTGCCTGAACAGGTATATGAACGGCTTGAAAGGGAATGTATGAGAAAAAGGGTTTTCCGTCTTTGCGATTAGATTCGATAAACTCAATCGTTTTGTCAATAAAATATTTCGACGAATAAAACTCATCTGGGAGGGTGTGTTCTTTGCCGTCGGCAAACCAGTTGGCTTTTTCATAAATAGGCAAGTATGGCTTTTGTTCCCAGTTATCGGCGCCGGTATCGGCCATTGTAATGGTACGTTCAAAACCTCTGGCGTAAGGTAAAAGGTCAGGATCTTTTCCGAGGTGCCACTTACCCGTCATATAGGTGTGGTAGCCAGAATCTTTTAGCATAGTGGCTATTGTTACCACTTTTTTGCTAAGGACACCTTGGTAATTTTCGTGTTTCTTTTGTTCGGGAGGCAGGGCCTCCGGTATGTTGGGAACGCCGTTGCGATGACTGTCCACACCGGTCAGAAGCATACTTCGTGTTGGTGCGCAGCTTGCAGCCGTGTGATAGTTTGTAAAGCTGAGCCCTTGTGCGGCCAGAGCAGCAATGTTCGGCGTGTCAATTTCGCCTCCATAGGATGATATGTCGGTGAAGCCCAAATCGTCGGCGAGAATCAACACGATATTTGGGCGATCTATACTAAGCTGCGATAGTAAATTCTGTTCCGCTTGAAGCGGGGCGGCAAAAAAAAGTGTTGCTGTGGCAAATAAGAGCTTAACGGTCGAGTTACGTTTCATATACAAGTCAGTAGATTTCATTTGTAGGGCACTTCTTATTATTAAACAGATTTTTACTTTAGTTCATATACGGCTGCTTTGATTATACAGGCCCGCGCGTCGTGGAAAATTAAAATAATGGACGAGCCGAATAAATCTAGTCATAGAAAGGTCTGTTTGACGTTAGTTTTGCGATGCCACTGACAATTCTGTAAATCGACCATATCCATACGAAAAAGAGTATTAAATATCCGATAAGGACGTAGGCGAGCACAGCCCCAAGAATTGATAGTCCTAACGTCCACCAGAAAGTTGAAATGATATTATCGTAGTGGCCTTCAAAGGCAGTGTCGGTTCCTTCCGATTTTTTTGCCATTGCCCATATCGCGCCCACCAACCAAAAGAAGCCAGTAAACAACCCTACTACCATTAGACAATACGCGATTAACGCGTTTGCTTTGGCTGAAGACTCTCTACGTGATAGATTGGTCTCGTCTTCCTCTCTATGCACTCGCCTATCATTCATAAGCTAACTCTATTTGTAAATTCGTATAGTAATAGTTGTGTTATCGAAATATTAGCAGCTTTTGGAGCACTATTGGAAGGTGGTACGTAAAGTTACCGGAGTCTTTTTCGTTGAAGCGGTGTCAGCAAAAGTTTCGCGCACGTAAGCGCCCCTTCGCGCGCCGCAGTGAATTGGCCATAACAGCAGCGATGCCATTTATACCCAGAGTCCTTTCTAATCATTGTCTACCATATTCATAACGTCATATGCGCTGCCCTCTGGCGCTGATATTTCGATCATTCGTTCATCTACATCATCATATTCTAGCTTGAGCGCTCGTGACATCGTCGCGTGCATATCATAAGTACACGTTATGTAGGTAAATTCAAGTATCTCTTCGTCAGACAGGTATTCTTTTAAGACGGCAAAAACCCCATCTGGAACGCGCCCTCCTTCGAGCACGAGTCCGTCGGTGTATGCCAGAAGGGCTCGTTCAAGGGGAGAGAAAACATTGGATATTTGCCAATGCGGTATTGCTGCGATTTTTTCTTCTGTCATCCCAACTGACCGGCAAGACTTGCAGTGTTGCGAAAAAACAAACTGTGATTGGCGAGCATAGCCAGCTCTAATTTGGCCCAGTTCTCGTAGTTGAGGGTCTATTTTCCTCGCGTCGTCGCGGTAAAATCTAAAACCGTCAGAAATGTGCTTTTGGGCATCGGGGACGTTGGCAAAAACCGTCCACCAGTTCCCTGGCGTTCCGGTCTCTGTACCTGGTTCAATGGTGGGATCTCTTTCGCCAAAAATTAGGCCGTAGAGCTTTTTTGAAAGTGGGTCGGCTTCGTTGGGAGGTATTTCACGTAATCTAGGCATGTTTTTCTCCTGGGATTATTATTATCGTCACGGTGATTTTCGAAAATCAGCGCAAGTAACTAACTGTAAGGTGCAAGCCGGAAGGGCATTGACGCTTTTGGTGTTCCGAATTACCGTCGGCATTAACTATTTAATATATCCCCCCATATATAAGTAAATATATTGGCGGATTATACGACTGACTCTATGACTGACTCTCTCTTAATTCAAGTGGGAATTACTTTCGGGCTTATTATTTTTATTATCTGCGCAGTCAGATATGTTAACTATTTGAGAAAAATACGGACCAATACTGAATTATGGGGCAGTGTTTTAGAAGGCATAGTTTTCGAAGGTCTAACTCACAAGACGATGGATCTTGATGCGCTTAAGCAGCCGGAAATTGTTGTTGAAAAGCGAATTAAAAAAAGTGGTCATGATAAAGATCAGTAGATGTCGTATTTAGGCGAATATATGCCAATGGATTGGTCGAATGAGAAAGCTTTGTATCGATAAAAATAGAGGTTTCCAGCGTAGTTCTCCCCTAATAGGCCTACCCATTATGGTTGGTGTTCAAAAGTAGCCGTTTGTCGAAATACTAATCTAACGTCGCTTTTTTCTTTTCCATATTCAGGTGTGTCTTTTCGAAAAGAAGCTGCAAATGTTTAAAATCGATGGGCTTACTTAAGTGACCATCCATTCCCGAGTTGCGACAACGTTCAAGATATTCGGGTAGGACATGGGCCGTCAGCGCGTAGATTACTGTTGGTGAGTGGTTATTGTTTCGCTCCCAATGACGAATTCTTTTCGTCGCATCATAACCATCTAATTCAGGCATCTCACAATCCATAAGAATCAGGTCGTAAGTCTGTTGTTTTTCACACACTATTTTGACAGCTTCGAGCCCATTGACAGCCTGATCTACTTTGACCCCGAGTTTCCGAATTAACCCGTCGGCTACCATTCGATTAACGTGGTTGTCCTCCACTAGTAGTACCTTCAGTTGTGAATATTGATCGAAATGTGGGACTGAGCTTCGAGAATAACCGTTTTCAAGGCTTAATGCGTTGCTAATGATATTTTGTAATTGCGACACGGAAGACGGTTTGGTATGCCCTGCACAAAAACCGTTCAGTTCGAGCGTCTCTCTATCCGGTAGCGAGCATGATGCTGTCAGGAGAATTCGGGGTATGTTTTTTTGGTCTTCACGTTGTTCGAGTTCTCGAGAAAGAGAGAATGTGTTAACCCCTTCAACTTCAAGGTCAATGGCAATAACATCGGGAAGAGGGCTACTTTCCAAATAGTGTAAAATTGCCGTTTTTTCGCTCAATGTAGTCACTTCCATTCCGAGTGATTTCGCTTGTGCGGTTAAAATGTCTCGAAATATTTGTTGATCTTCAATAAGTAGTAAGTGCTTGCCTAAAAGGTCCATGGACGGGGCGGGTGTTGGTAAGTGCGAGTCCAGCTCAAAGTCTACATCGAAATAAAAGTCAGACCCTTTGTGCAATTCACTGCTGACACCGATATTGCCATTCATGATTTTGACCAGTTTTTGGCATATGACCAGCCCCAGTCCGGTGCCGCCATACTTACGGCTCGTACTACTATCTGCCTGTGTAAAAGGCTTGAACAGATCGTCTTGCTTATCGAGCGCTATGCCAATGCCCGTATCGGCGATGCTGCAATGTATTGTCACCTTTTTATCGGAGTTTTGTATGCAGCTAATGTTGAAAACCACACGACCTTTGGTCGTGAATTTAAAAGCATTGTTTAAAAGGTTGGCAATTATCTGCTTCAGTCTTACCGCGTCTCCTCGGATATAGACAGGTACATCGGTTTCGATTGAAGCGACAAATTGCACGTCATCACTGGTCATTAGACGAAACGGCGTAACTATTTCTTCGATTAGCTCGTCGAGATTGAAAGAGCGAACCTCCAGAGCCATTTTCCCTGCTTCTACTTTTGAGTAATCGAGGATATCGTTGATTACGGCAAGTAAAGTTTGTCCCGAGCTCAAAATAGTTCGGTTGTAATAACTCTGGGTTTCATCGAGGTCTGTCGTACGCAAAAGTTCTGCCATTCCCAACACTCCGTTCATCGGCGTGCGGATCTCGTGGGACATATTCGCCAAAAAAGTGCTTTTTGCCTGGTTGGCATCTTCGGCCATATTTTTGGCTTCTTCCATTTCCGTTTTCTGTGTCTCAAGTAACTCAGCATTGTGCTCAAGACGTTTTTTTGAGTTGACTAACATCATGAATAACCAAGCTACTGTGCCGAACAATACCAATACCCCAAAAGAGATAATAGTGTCGTAGAAAAAGTCACGTGGGAAAATAATGACATTCAAAACGCCGATTTTTTTCTCTTTGTATATAATATCTATGTGCAGGGGTTCTGGGTTAATGAGGCGTAAGTTCTCGAGTATGCTGTCTATGTAACTTGGAGTTATTCCCGGTGGATTTAAAAATAATTTACCTTTTTCATCGATCACTTCCAAGCTGCGATAGTGGTACGTATCGATCGCAAGTTCTAGATAAGGCGCCGTTGACTTCGTGTCGTAATACCAGAGGGAAGGGCCGAGGACATGGGCGTGGTTTTCCAAAGCCTGTATGTTATAGTCGTAAAGATAGTCATCGAGGTAGACAATAAAAACGGTTTGAATTGCGGTAAGGCAAAGTACTATGTATATGAGGACCTTGTTGCGTTGGCTCATCGTGCTACCGCTGTGGACACTGCTTGGATAGATAATGAATCACTCCTGAAAGAACTGATTAGCTTATAGGAACGCCGCATGTCATCACTTCGAACTCTCGCTTTCTTAGTGATTATTCATTGTAGCTCAATTACGTAGTTTGAGAGCAAGGCTGTTTAGTTTTTCTGTTTGATTTAGCACTAACTGTCTATTTGTAGATTTTTTTGGAAATATAGTCCATGTTTTTTTCAACAAAGGACAAATATTTCCAAACTAGGATATTTTTGTCCTATTTTATACGTATTAGTACCCATCCTCAGTGTCTGGGTGAGCGGTAATCTGCAAA
>JBLHNZ010000169.1:0-7817 GCA_047623245.1 Oceanicoccus sp.
TTATAATGAGTCGCACCAATTCGACAGGAGTACATCATGTTGTCGCCAAAGTGATTATGCAGGTCACTGATCACCTTGGCATTACCTGCCATATCGACCATAACCGCAGGCTGAGTGCCGTCCAGATCGGTTACCTGATCATAGGTAACAACCTTATCGTAACAACCAAGGCTCTCGCAAAAAGCAACATTTCCGGTCGACGTAATACCGATACTGCTGATTTTTCCACGTTGCTTTACACAATATGCCAAGGCGATGCTAGTTTTGCTCGAGGCGCTGGTAATCAGACAACTCTGTGAGCCGAATGAGTCATTCACTTCAATAAAATCTTCCACTAACCACGAGGTCAAAAATAGTCCACGTAATAAGCTGTCTTGATCTTCTCGTGCAGGCTCATAGATAGGGTTGCCTGTAGAACGGTCAAACTGGGAATATATGGGAGCATGGTTGGCACGATGTGCTGAGACATCTGAAAACGACGTATCGTTAACCTTGCCAGCCAAAATTTTGTGGTGGCTTGAATAAGGATAAAACCCCCAAGTCCGCTCGCCCACGTTTACATCGGGGTGCGCTGAGGCAATAACTTCTCCCCAACCCATTGCAGGAATCCGTCCCCAGCCTTCATCCGTGGGGAAAAACCCCCAGTAATCAAGCATATCGCCACCGGAGGCGTAGGAAATATTGTTCGCAGTTAACGCTTGTCGATCAACCTTAAACAAGACTTCGTTTTCTTTGAGTTCGTCGTCAAGAACTTCAGTTTTGATCCGAGTATCAGACCAGTTATTCTTACGGACTTCGAGCGTACTTAACGACAGGTTTCCAGACATGCTATTTCCTCAAATATATTGCTGATAATAGGTTGATCATACGGCATCATTGACCAACTGCGAAAATATTTTCATCGTAACCCGCTGGAAAAGCGATGACGTCATTACGGTAGCCGTTAACGGCGCCTGCCGCAACGAAATCGCAAACACACTAACTACCAGGCCAACACAATTGTGGCCACTGCCAGTCGCGCGACACAGCATTCATTTCAATTGACTACCATTATTATGGATATCCTTATACTCTATAGAGTAACGAACGACAGATACACTTTATTTTTTTAATCGTCAGCTGCTACATTAATGAGACATAGTGACCATGAAATATTCTCATCCAGACCTACTTATCGACATCGATACACTTAGTAAACGACTAGACGACCGAAATTTGAGAGTTTTTGATACAGCTGTTTTTCTAACTCCACGACAAAGTGGTGGCTATCAAGTCGACAGCGGCCTAGAAAAATACCATAAGTCTCATATTCCCGGAGCTGGATTCATCGATTTAATGAACTGCTGGTCCGACACTTCGTCAAAACTCAACTTTACACTTCCCGATGAAGTGCAATTAGCTAACGCCATTTCCCAAGCTGGCATAAACAACGACAGCGAAGTGATATTGTATTCGTCGGGGCATATAATGTGGGCCACGAGAGCTTGGTGGTTGCTGCATTATGCTGGGCACGAAAATGTAAAAATCCTCAATGGCAGCTTCCACGCTTGGCGAGATGCTAACTTGCCAACTGAGAATGGAGAGAAGCAATACCCAGCGAAGCTATTCAAACCAAGTATAAAACCTGAAGTTATTGCCAATCTCGAAGAAATGGAAAAAGGCCTAAATGGGAACGTTTGTACCATCAACTCACTCGACCAGAGTATTTACGAAGGCAGTGGTGATTTTTATTACACTCGGCGAGGTCACATTCCCGGAAGTAAACACGTAAGCTACACGAGCTTACTTCACGAACAATTTTTTCTTCCCCCTATTGAGCTTGCCGCACAGCTAAATACTCAAGACATGCTCTCTGCAAGGCGCGTTATTACCTATTGCGGTGGCGGCATTGCGGCGACAGTCGACGCCTTCGCTTGCAAATTGATGGGGCAAGACAATGTTGCCGTTTACGATGGTTCCATGTCCGAATGGGTGCTTGACGACTCCAGACCACTAACGATAGGTAAGAATCCATAACCGGGTTAAACCATTTCCAGCTAATAAAAAACCTGATCTAACGAATCAGGGACATTCATTGCTGCGCTAGAATCTATTGGTGCAAATAATTGACAGGTACACAGAGACCTAATCCACGGTGCAGAATCAATGATGTCCCTCTTAACTGGAGTCTTAGAAGAGTGATCAAATGCAAACAAATTTAATGTTGTTAATCGTATTACTGGTTGTGTTAGGTGCTGCTGCGTACATTTTCTTGTGGCCTATACTTCATCAGAAAGTGATTACGTTGCGTCCTTTTCCCAAGTCGTGGTTAACTATTATAAAGCAGCGGCTACCGGCTTTTTTGCACATGCCGCCTGAATTACGAATTCAATGGCTGCGTCTGATTAAAACATTTCTTTATTCCAAGGATTTTGTCGGTTGTGCTGGCCTGCAGATCACCGAAGAAATGAAAGTTGTTATTGCGTCTCAAGCCTGCCTGCTACTGCTGAATAGGCCTAGCCATGAATATCGGGATCTTCGTACTGTACTCGTGTATCCCACGACGTTTGTTGCCAAGCGAGAAATTAGAGATGATCTGGGTTTGGTCGCGGAACAGACCCAAACACTACTAGGTGAGTCCTGGAGCAATGGCAAAGTCATATTAGCGTGGGACGATGTAGAAAAAGGCGTGCGAGATTTTCAAGATGGCCAGAATGTCGTTCTCCATGAATTTGCACACCAACTTGATCATGAGTCTGGCACTGCCAATGGCGCGCCCTTACTTTACCGAAAAAATGCTTATCGAACTTGGTCCAAAGTTTTTTCCAAGGAATTTTCTGATCTGCAGTCGCGTCTTAACAACTCTGTGAGCAGTGACATCAATCAATATGGAGCCACTAATCCGGCTGAATTTTTTGCCGTGGTTACTGAAATGTTTTTTGAACGCCCCGGCGTTTTACATCATCATCATCCGCAACTGTTTGAGCAACTACTGGGCTACTACAGTGTGGACCCCAGAGAATGGTTGTAATTGCCATACGACAACCAAAAGCGATAGAGATGAAAATCAACCGTCAAATCGTTGCTGTGAAATGACGGGGAGCCACAAATCGTGATCATGCCGGCTCTCAAAGTCATCCTCCAGCCCTCAGAATAGAACAGACACAGGCTTTTGTATCATTGCCTTCTAAGTGATCAGGGCTCCGCAGAATACCAAATGGGTGAAGTGTAGGCGCGCTCTTGTATACTGACAGGCACCTCGCTTTGCATATCTTCACCAAACCTGGCTGCGTCATAGGTTGTCCAGCGCGGCGTCGGTATTTCGATCACACGTGCGTAGTAAAGCGCTTTCACCAATGGATTGAAATCCGGATCTTTCCACACAGAGATAAGTTCAGCATTGCCTATGGTATTGGTCCAGGTCGCTGTTTTGGAATCAACGGTATTACCCACCGGAGCCAGCGTGCCTTTATGATTTACTGTACGTTTATCGGCATCACCCCAGACCACATCATAAACTTTCTCTTGAGCCGCGCCTTTAGCATTTAGCCAGGCCTTTACAATCTGGATACGGTCAAGGTTACCACTTTGCGGGTCTTTCATTGCAGCCACAAGAAAGGTCGGCACCTTGCCCATTGAGCTAACTGTCAGGTCACCTCCCATCGGTACGCCCTTGCGATACCCCAGTGCGGCAATTTCACGAGTGAGTGCATCATCTTTCGTGAATTCATAGCCACCAAAAAAACGAACACGGATACGCGGGCCGGTAGTGGCAAAGGTTTCCTTGCGTTGCATAGCATCGAAAATTTCGCCGCGTGTATTAGTCTTTGCCCAAACTGCTACAACACCCGACGCCACCGTCTGCCATTTTTTACGCGTAATTCCCAGCTCATCATTTTTTTTGTCGAAACCGACGGTACGATGAGGCCTCGGTTCTGCGGGGGTCATTTTCCCAAAAAAATTATTTTCTGCTGTGGTTGAAAGCGCAGTATGCGTGTCCGATGAGCCAATCATGCCAAACTTATAGGGATTAATTCCCCGTGAAGCGTCGATCTCGAGGCCGCGTTTCAGCGCTGAGCGGGCATATTCTCCAGGCAGCATGTCCAAAGTTTTGCCCTGACTCACATCGAGATTACCCATATCCCACGTCTCGAAATCTGCGAAATCGTCATCGGGTGATAGTAATGGGTGCGCCTCACCGTCGCCTTTTGCTTGACTGATTTCTACCAATGGCTCCCACCGCTTACGGTTTTCCAGATAGCTGTCATCGAAGGGGTTATCTTGATCGAAGTTGTCAACCAGAGGAAACATCCAGCCGTTGGACAAGTTGCCATTGTGCGGAATAGCCAGCATCTGCCCGCCTGTTTTTTCCTCCCAATTTGTCATCCAGCGCCACAAGTCACGCGGGTTGGGACTCCCTAGAGGTGGTGTAGTGGTGTAGGGTTCTATCATGGTGGCCTTGTCGGCACCGTCCCGCATCAAGACCACCCGGTGTAGGTTGTTACCCTTGACCAATGACGTCCATTCAAAACCAATAAGCGCTGTAAACTGACCCGGTGTATTGTAGTCTTCCGCCGCCTGCACAATGGTATTCCACGTGGCCTTATATGCGGGATTCCCCGGTTGGTAATTCAGCACTTCATTGATTTCTCCCTGAGCGAACTTTGCGATCATTCCTACGGTTGCCTGACGGGCGGCCTTCCCGCCTTTGTTAAAGGCAGCATTCAATTCCCGCCCGTAGGGGTCTGCCATAATATTTGGCTTGCCAGCAAGAATATCGAGGATGACTCCCATACCATCGGTATGTTCGGTAACAGCAAGAAAATCATAAGGCTGGGAGATCCGCACCGGCTGACCTGTATTGGATATAATTTCCTCGCCACGAGCAAAACGGTAAGCATCGCGCGGCATGAGTCGAGTGCCACTACCACCGGCGTCGCCAGACAGCCCCGTGTGTACGTGAACGTCGCCGAAGAGAACTTGGGTCGGAAAGTGTTGCTTTGCATAGGGTGAATAGGGCTTAACCATTTTTTCTGCAGGGGCAGAGGCCGTTGCGCCCACCGAACCCGTAACCACTGCACAGCAACAGACCAGACCAATAGCCGATCTGGAAATTCTGACTGCACCACGACAACACTCCGTAAAAGTCGCTGCTAACATAATCGTCTCCGTTATCAATTATTATTCGAAGTATAGGCGAAACTAATACCCTTCGATTTCAACTCTACTCTAAATTACTAGCGGCTGACAGTCTCCCACCAAGTATCGAGCTCAATCTAATTCGATTCGTGGATTAAATATCATCTAACAGACATTATTATCGATATTCCAGTCGCTGTACACGGCACGAACCAAGCTTTATAAGCTTCCGTTTTTGTAGCCTAAGTCAACTCCAGAATGCAACTATGCGTTCAATCATCCACAACATCGCCACGCCACCGATTCCATAGGCGATAGTTTTTTCCAGCCAGCGTAACAAGTTATCGGGTATAGCTTGACTACCGCCGAATTCTTCACTAAATCGAATGAGCGCAACACGCTTTAGGCTTTTTTTTGCAAAATAAACCATCGCTAATAGAACCGCGACAAATCCGGTCTGTCCTATTTCGACACCAACATTGAATGCAAATAGCGCAGCGGGGATCTCCGTTTGAGGAAGACCAATATCGCTTAATGCCGAGGCAAAACCCAAACCGTGCAACAGCCCAAAGATCATGGAAATCGCCATTGGGTAGCGCCAAGTTAGGGTGTCGGTGCGGTTTCGGACAATTTCTCTGGCCAGAAAAACGATTGAAAGGGAGATCACTGCTTCGACGGGCGGAACAGGTATTTGTACTAATTTTAGAGCCGCCAGTGTTAGGGTAACAGAATGTGCAAGAGTAAAACCTGTAATAGTACCGAGAATGCGCGGCCAGGATCCTGCGATAAATAGTAGGCAGGCGACAAAAAACAGATGATCGACGCCCTTCAGGATATGTTCAACGCCAAATACGAAATACGTTTTGGCAACATCAATACTTGTTGGAGTATCCGCGATAATAAATGAAGGCCCAGTGGCAGTTAAACGAACGACTTCTCGGGAACCATCCAATCTTAGAATACGAACGAGCACATCAGTCGAGGCGCGTCCCAACCCTTCGACGAGAATCGTTGCACCGGTGAAACCTCCGGCGCGCGAGATAGTGGAATGAGAAATGACTGCACCACCAACAATCGATGACCGTTCGGGCCGAATAATTTTTACATCGTTAGGTAGTTTTACATCCAGTAGTAAACGTTTATTGTTGCTTGCAAGCGGAGACTTCCACAACATACTAAAAGTGTCAGGCGACACTTGTTTTAACTCTAAATAGGCAGGGCGATACTCATCGGCGTCGACTGACATAGCAGCCAAAATCAACCATGTGACAATACATAAAACCACTTTCATTATCGAACATCAACGTTTGATTGTTTCGGTGAACTGACGCGGCTACCTCCTTCAACAATCACTGTGAAGCGATTGCGCATCTTACTGTAGGCCTCTTCATTTGCGTTTTTCCGCTGTGCTGACTTCCAATCACGTAATACGGTGCCATGTACCTCAAAAAGTTCGGGAGGTCGTCCGTCGATCCGTTCATCAATACGCACCAGGTGTAGACCATAACCGGACGTTACTGGCCCTTGCCAACTACCTATGGGTAGATCGCGAAGCGATTGCAGGAAGTCGCTACCCAAAACGCGGATAATTTCTCGATCTGTCTCGTTATCGAATTGATGTTTGATCATCAAGACGTCACCAAGCTCGCCCGTATCTATATCCGTATCCTGCGTTCTCAATTTTTCGCGCAACGCGATGGCTTCTTTACGCGCAGCCGAACCCCGCTTGCTGGTGCTAAAATAGACCTGTCTGAAAGTGAAACGTGGGGGTAGTCGATATTCGTCAGCATTTGACACAAGATATGCGTGCAGATCCTGCACTGCAGGCTCTACCAAACTGGCTAAATCTTCAGAAAGAAATTGAATTTTTTGACTCAAGCGACGACGAACAACCCCATCGTCACGGTCTAATCCTAAAGCGAGGGCCTCGCGATAAAAGACCTCCTCGCGAATATGACTTTCGATCATCCCATCAAGTTCCTCTGCCGATGGCGAGCGCTGCCAGACGTTTTTGAAACCTAGCGTCAGTTTACTTAACTGCCCTTCCGTCACCACAATTTTCTGCAACTGCGATGAGTCTGAGAAACTCACATCAGACACCTGCTCGAAAAGTGCAAAAATCACCCCCGCAAGTAACAAAAAATAAACCAAAGGCTCCCTAACAATATTTGTCATCACTTTTCACTTTTCACTTTTCACTTTTCACTTTTCAAGGCATGCACCAATTTAAGTATTCTCAATAGTCAATGCCTCGCCAATCTTACACTTCATCCATTCCGAAGCCTCACGAGACACAAAGGAATACAATTTGAAATATCAATACGTTTCGGCCGATACTAAACATTGTTTAGAATGGAAAAATTGGGGGCGGCTGTATGAACGTTTAAAAATGGCATTGCTGCCTTTTCGTCTCCCCTTTTTTGGAGTAATACGTCAAAGACCTCATCATCTTGGTCAACGTCTTGTCATCAAGCTCACTGAAACTCTTATCGATAAAGAATGTACCGTCAATCTACCGACTTTGAAGGTAACCGGACTACATATTTCGGCTCAAACTGATCTCACCACAACACAATAGATTCCCAGGTCATGAGAATACTATATTCGTCTAACCACTCTTAATATTCGCGGCCTTCAGGATTCCATCGGAAGTAGAGGCAAACTAAATACTGTCCGCTGGGAATATATATCGTCTGTAC
>JBLHNZ010000170.1:0-7773 GCA_047623245.1 Oceanicoccus sp.
TGAACGTGAAATAGAGTGACTTTTTATTGCGGGCTCGCTAGCGAACGATAGAGCGACGTAAACAACGGTGGTGGTGTAATTATATAGTTCTTAGATGTCTTCTTTAAAAGGCGTTTGTTAGACTGGTTTTAAAACAAGCTGTTCAGCTGTGGAGTGCTGATCTTCGTTGCCATAATCCGGCAGGAAGCCTTTGCAAGGAATAAGACTTTTGAATGATTTTAAAAAAGAAAGTGTCAGCCGCTATAGCAAGGTGACTCAACGTCTCAACACCGATTCAGGTGACGCCTGGCGGGTTCACGAGCAAGCCATGTCGATGCAGAAAAAAGGGGAAGATGTCATCCTCCTCTCAATTGGCGATCCCGATTTCCGTACGCCTGAGCCAATTATCGATAATGCGGTGAGCCATATGCGTGTTGGGCGAACGCACTATTCACCGGCACTGGGTGAACTCAACTTGCGGCGTGCGGTGGCCGACTATGAAACCAAAACATCCACCCATGTCTGTCGAGCCAGTGAAGTCTCTATCTATCCCGGCGTCACCTCGGCCATATTTACGGTCTTGAGTTGTCTGTTGGATGCGGGTGACGAAATCGTTATTGTCGATCCTACCTACGTTGGGTATGTGCCCGTATTACAGGCACTCAATGTCAGTCTGAAAACTGTCTTGTGCTTGTCGAAGCATAATTTTGAGCCACAAATGGACGATTTTGTCGCCGCGATTAGTGATGAAACACGCGTGGTATTTGTTAATACGCCGGGTAACCCAACAGGTACGATTATTTCTAGGGATACCTTGGCGCGTCTCGCCAGTTACTGCTATGAAAGAAATATTTGGCTGGTTTGCGATGAAGTGTATTCGATGTTCACTTATGAAAACCCGCACATTTCTTTGCGAACGGCTGCTGAGCGTCTGGATAATATTGTTGTCATCGATGGTCTGTCAAAGTCGCATGCAATGAGCGGATGGCGGGTGGGCTGGGCTGTAGCTCCGGTTGAACTGACCGCGCACTTAGGGCGATTTTCGTCGATGTCAATGTTTGGGAGTCCACAGTTTATTCAGGATGCGGCAGCTTTTGCGCTAAATAATGACGAATATTACGTACGAGAAATGCGTAACAAGTACCAGACCAGGCGCGACCTTGTTTGTTCCAGATTAGAGGAAATTCCCAAGTTAGAGTGTCTGCGACCGGAGTCGGGCATGTTTATCATGGTTGATGTCAGCGCTTTGTTTGCCGATGACAAAGAATTTGCGCAAAGGTTACTCGACGCCGAAAAAGTGTCGGTGTTACCCGGTAGTGCATTCGGCCAGAGTACTCGTGGACATATACGATTTTCATTGGTGCAGCCAGAAGAGGTACTCATCGAAGGGTGCAAAAGACTAGAGCGGTTTGTTCGGTCGTTCGACTAATAAGACTAAATTTTGCCTATATCTAAAATAGCGGGGCGTACTTTGCCTCGTTTGAATTCGTCAATTGGAAGAGTTTAATGGCCACATGTGGTGAAGTCCTCGTAGAAATTTTACAGAATTACGGTATCGATACCATTTTTGGAATTCCAGGTGTGCACACGGTTGAATTATACCGAGGGCTGAATCGTACCAACATTCGGCATGTGACGCCGCGCCACGAACAGGGCGCGGGTTTTATGGCAGACGGCTACGCCCGAGCTTCTGGTAAGGTTGCAGCTTGTTTTATTATCAGTGGCCCTGGCATGACCAACATAGCGACTGCGATGGGACAGGCCCTTGCCGACTCGATTCCGATGTTGGTCATCTCTTCAGTGAACCACAGTTATCAGCTTGGTTTGGGCGAGGGGCGCTTGCACGAAATGCCGTCGCAACGAAATCTGGTCAATGGAGTCGCACGCTTTAGCCATACATTATTGCGCGTTGATGAATTGCCAAAAGTACTTGCGCGGGCGTTTACGGTATTCAATAGCGAGCGACCCGGCCCAGTCCATATCGAAATCCCCATCGATGTAATTACCAGTCAAGCGGACCATATTGACAAGACAGCTTTCGTATTGCCTAGCGCTCCCGGTCCATCGGTTCATGCCATTCAGCGTTGTGTAGAGCTATTGAGTAGAGCCAAAAATCCTTTAATTGCTATTGGTGGAGGCGCGGTCGGAGCGTCGGTTGAGCTGCTTGCCTTAGCTGAAAATCTGGACGCGCCGGTTATTAACACAGTCAATGCGAAAGGTATTCTGCCCTTTAGCCATGCTCTGGCAGTCGGCGGTTCGGGCTCGTGTCCGGGCATCCGAGAAGAGTTACACAACGCCGATGTGGTGCTAGCTATAGGTACTGAATTTGGTGAAACCGATTACGATTTTTTCTTTTCTGGCGATGTAAAAATTGCCGGAACATTGATTCGTATTGATATCGACGCTGTTCAGTTAACTCGTAATATCAAAGCCGACCTCTCGATTTGTAGCGACGCGAAATTCGCGCTCGCAGCTATCAATACGCTGTTGCCAGAGAAACTGAAGCATCGAAGAGATAATGATATAAGTGCGGGCGCGGCGCGTGCGGATCTAATGCGCCAACAAATTGCCAGTGGTCGCGATGGTGCTTATGAGAGTTTTTTCGCTGCTCTGCGAAGTGCCTTGCCTGAACTGGTGGTCGTCGGTGACTCGACACAACCGGTCTATTACGCATGGATCCACTACGAAACTGAGCACGCCCGACGGTATTTTCACTCGGCTTCAGGTTTTGGGACTCTCGGGTATGCAATACCTGCCGCTACCGGTGCCAAGTTGGCGAAACCTGAGCTTCCTGTTGTCGCGATCATTGGCGACGGGGCCGCTCAGTTTAGTATCGGTGAACTGGCTAGTGCGGTCGAGGCAAAGGTAGCTGTTATCTTTCTGATATGGAATAACAACGGTTATGGAGAAATTAAACGCTTTATGGCCGACGCCGACATTCCGCAAATTGGAGTCGACATATATACCCCCGATTTTGTTGGAATTGGTAAAGCATTCGGCTGTCATTCGCTTCGAGTATGCAATCTGCGCGATTTGAAAGAGGCTCTGCTCATAGCGAATAGTCAGGAATTACCCACTGTTATCGAAATTGTGCAAGAGGATTTTGCCGACGGTTACCCGCAACTCTAATGATCAAAAAACGGGTTCTTGGCACAGGGACGTTTTTTTGGCCCCATACTACAACGGCTGTGTATGATCCCGCCAAATCCCGAAACCACTAAAATCAGAGTGTCGTTGTCAAATTGAAAACGACTTATTAGACAGACACCAAGCTATTAATTACTAGAGTTTGTTTTAAGCGGTATTTCGATAGGCTGTGCAAACCTCATTTGCTCGAACCGTGCTGGCAAAATAAGTTGGCTCAGTTCAAAAGCAGCCATTGAATCAAATTCAGGGAGGAGACTGCTCTGTTCAACGTTGCCTAGGGTTCCGAACATATTGTCGTGGTGAATCGTATAAACAACATCGGGATTGGTAAGCGTCACTGTCTCATAGATATACGATTCGCGGTATTCGCGAGTCTGATTTCGTAAGCCGCCGGTGCCTAAAAATACTGCGTCGACGTCGAGCTTTTCAAAAGCACCAGGCAGATATCCTGCACTGCCTTGTACGAGCAGACTACCATTGGGGTGTTCAACCAGTATTGAGTACGCTGCACCAAGTTGCCAGGTGGTATAGGGTGTCGGCAACTCGAAGACTTCCTGAACCTTGCCGTCGATACCGGAGTTGCTGGACAAAGGGGCGTGTTTTGATTCGTAAAAAGTGACTTTGAATTTGCCAAAAGTATAAGCTTTGCCCGTTTCGATAATATGTATTTGCTCTTCTGGCACCAGTGAGCTGCGGCCAACAAACGCGGTTGATTTTGAGCCTAGTAACATTGCGCCTGTTTTTTTGGCGACTTCACCGCTATCCATTGCATGGTCGTAATGAGAATGGACCGGTATGATGGCCGCGAGGCGATTGATATCATGCGCCTCCAGAACACTGGCGATTTTTTCTACATCTGGCCCGATTGGGCGTTTTAGCGCCACATCGAGTAAGCTCGGACGGGAGAAAAACCCATCGGTCATGATTTGCGTTTCACCGTCGTCAATCAACAATGTTGCAACCCCAAACCACTTTACCGTGACAGCTGTGCTTTTTACCGAGGCTGTTGGCGCATACGGGATACCAACATCGGCCATGCCTGGTCGGGTAAATAGCCAGCCAATGCCCAGTACAGATAAAACTAAAAACACAAGACCGATCCGCTTTATCCACTTTACTGCAGTGTTCATCCTAGAAATTCCTAACGTCGTAAAAGTCACTTTAAATAGGCAAGTTAAAATATAGAAAACTCAACTCCATCGCAAGGCGAAGTAATACTTAACCGCTGTTTCCACCAACTTTGGATGTTACCCAGCTGACAAAAAAGGGGACTTTTAAGAGTTTGATGCTCGATATTTCTCGAGCGTAAGTTACTCGACAGTATAGTTCGATATTTTTGGCAGTTTTTAGATGCGTGATCATGAGAGAGAAAATCGAGAGGGCATGCCGGGAAAAGGGTTGTAAATGGCCTCGTGAAAAAGAACAGGTTGAGAGCAGTTCCGGGTGACAGTAAGTAAATACAGGAGAATCAATGATGGGAAGCGCGAGGTAGAAACGGCGATGAGGCGTTCTGTTGATTACGATGCTTGAATGGAAAAAAAGCGAATAACATAGGTTATTCGCTACAAAGGTACAAAAATTCTAGTGAGACCTAGATATTGTATGCGGACTTCAGAGATTCAGAAAATTGTGCAAAAGCATCGACGTTCTCTGCGTGAAGTTTTTCCAGACGTTGTTTAGCATCTGCTTCAAAAGCGGTGTTGTTTTGGAGGGCGTTTTCAAAATCGGCACTGGCGGCCATAGCTTTCAAACTATTGATTCTCGAGTCAGCCAATTCAGCCATGGCTTCACCTTGACGTCGAGTAAAACCCTCAAAAAACCCGAGTTGCAACTCAAACGCTTCCTTATTGCTATTGGCTGCTTTTTCGATAGTCTCTTTAATCTGGTTTAAATCAATCATGTTTAAGCTCTCAATAAATGGGTTAGGGTTTGCGCCACGATAGTCGTTATTAAACAGTTTCAGTAGCGGGAGCTGCTATTTCTCTGTTCATGGTAAACAATGGCTTCATTTCTTCCCAAAGTGATTTGGTAGCAGACACATTGGCTTTTGTGGCGGTAATCACTGTAGCTCTAATATTGTCCTGAAAAGCGAGTTGAGTCTTGAACGCAGCTACAAATGAGTCAGACGCTGTGAGCTCTGTGAAGTAGTTTTTTGTGTCGTCGGCAATAATGGACAGTGTTTCAGTCGATCGGGTTATAGATGTTTTGACATAAGCTCTCTGCAACTCACCGGCTTCTTTTTGCTTTGCAATTAAGGGTGTGATCGACGTTTGTAGGCTCTGTAAAATACTCATATCTATTACTCCGGTCAATTGGGCTTTGAAAGTGTCTTTTTGTGCGATGCACAATATGGGAGCTATACTATGGTTTGAAATCACTTGTGTCAAATTTATTTTTGTGCGATGCACAATATTATTTAAGTTATTGAATACTAAGAAATAAATTATGAGTTTCTATTCTTTCTTAGGGTAACGAAGAAAGTACTTTGGTCTGAATTTTTAGTTTTTTACGCATTTTTTATTTAATTGATAGCAATGGAACATTGAAAAGGTGCATTTTTTGGCACCCAGCCTCCCCAAAAAAAGGGAAGGCTTTTACTCCATTTCTTCGACCTGCTAGTTAGTACACTTCCAGCAATAGACGTTTTTAACGATGTCGTTGCGAGCGGTAGCGCGGCAATCTCGTGCAGGCCTCTCCAATGCGGGACTCTCCAGTGCAGGTAATGAAGTACACTCTGCGCCATGAGATTGCCGCGCTTCGCTCGCAAAGACGAATTTCTAGACCGCAAAGACGAATTTCTAGACCGCAAAGACGATTTTCTGCACGGGCACTAGTTAGTGGAGTTGTTTGTTTGTGGTTGTTGTCGCGTGTTATTGGCGCCTAGCGACGATCTCACTGTATTGAGTGAAAAAGATAATTTGGTTAGTATCTGTGACATTAATCCGCAACAGTGCAGCGAATATGTTGCTGCACTGTTGTATTTTGTTATTGGGTCAAAAAACGACTGAGAGCGAGAATATGCACGGTGGAAAATGGAAAATTGGCGATGTAACAGTCACAAGAATTGTCGAGATGGAAACAACGGGAGGCACTCGCTTTTTACTACCTCAAGCGACACCGGAAAATATCAGGGAGATTGATTGGCTCTACCCGAATTTTGCTAGTGATAGCGGCAAGCTAAAGATGTCTATTCACGCTCTTGTCATAGAAGCGCCAGGTCGAAGAATTATTGTAGATACCTGCATTGGCAACGATAAAGAACGCGCAATGAAGGATTGGAGTCATTTACAGACAGACTTCCTAAAAGATCTTGCCGGCGAGGGTTTTGACAGAGAAACTATCGATACTGTGCTGTGCACGCATTTGCATGTGGATCATGTTGGTTGGAATACCATGCTGGTAGATGGCCAGTGGCAACCGACTTTTCCAAATGCGAGGTATTTGATCGCGAGGACCGAGTTCGAGCACTGGAATAAAGAAGGTGATGGCGACCAGCGCCAAGTAATGGAAGATTCAGTTGACCCTATCGAGGCAGCCGGACTTATTGATCTTGTGGCTACTGACGAGGTTATCAGCGACGAGATAAAACTAGTCCCGACGCACGGACACACGCCGGGACACGTTAGTATTCAAATAGAATCACGAGGCGAAAAAGCGCTGATTACCGGTGACTTTGTGCACCATCCATGTCAAATGGCACATCCCGAGTGGGCTGCCGCTGTCGATACTGATTCTCATGAGAGTACGGCAACGCGGCGCCGCGAATTCGGGCTTCATGCAGATTCGTCTACCCTAATTATTGGTACTCACTTCGCCACTCCTACGGCTGGTTATATTCGGCGCGACGGTGATGTGTGGAAACTCGTAACTGATTGAATGTCGCTGTTTGACATCGCGGCACGATACCGATGGTTTGTTTTGAACTTGATTAAGGTAAAGGTAGGCCAAGAGGTATCGCTATGTCGTATTTGCCACACGCGCTAATGAATCCGGAGGTGTTTTCTCACGCGGTTGAAGACGTTCAGCTTGTCGAAACCCATCTGTCGTGGGTTTTTCTCACTGGTCATCACGCTTATAAAGTAAAAAAACCGGTATGCTTCGATTTTGTCGATTTTAGCACTCTCGAGAGCAGAGAATATTTTTGCTCGGAAGAGGTTCGCTGCAATCGTAAATTTGCCCCGAAGCTTTACTTGGGCGTGGTATCTATTGTGTTGCGAGGTGATGGGTGCTTCGCAGTAATTTCGGGTAAGCCCGTTCACGGCGACAAAATCATAGATTATGCAGTACACATGTTGCAATTTGATAGCACTTTGCAAGCCGATCTGTTGCTGGAAAACGACCAGTTAAGCGCCGCACAAATGCATGATTTTGGGGTAACACTGGCAGTACAGCATTTGGCATTGCCAGAGCTTTCGGCACCCTACGACCCCGGTGAGGCGGTGCGCGATAACTTTACTACCTTGAGAGCTCTGGGTTGCCTTAAGTCGATTAAGGCGCAGCTCGACTATTTAGAAGTTAGCGCCAACTCGCAGTTCGCGGCTTTTGAGGCATTTTTACAGAAGCGACGAAGTGAGCATTTTGTTCGGGAATGCCACGGCGATTTACATCTTTCCAACATGGTATGTCTCGACTCTAGCCTTACCGCCT
>JBLHNZ010000171.1:0-7729 GCA_047623245.1 Oceanicoccus sp.
GTAGCGCGGCAATCTCGTCGGGACAAAGTGCCAATAAGAACAGATTGCCGCGCTGACGCTCGCAAAGACAAAGAAGCTACAGTCCATTATTAAAGCCCGGCGTCACGAAAGGTTAAGCGCAGAGAAATTCACGCAACAGTTCATTGAGCGGTTCGGGCTGGTCGTAATGCAACATATGCCCAGCGTCTTTAATAACATGATGTCGAGCGTTCTTAAATATTTGCTGTCGTTTTCTTAAGGTTTGTGCGTAGAAGTCTTGTTGGCCTTTTAAGCTGTCGCGCATATTAGACCAATAATCCAGTGCATATTCGCCGGTTACAATGAGCACAGGACATTCGATCCAGCTCCACAGCTCTTCGGTTTCTTCGTGTGAAAAGGTATGCCAAATCATTTGTACCGATGGATCAAAACACCAACTTACGCCTCCTTGGGAATGTGTTTTGATACCGTGTTCGATGATGTTATTAGCAAGCTCTACCGATAATTTCGGGTTATTCTTTCGTAACCTCAGCAGCGCTTCGCCCTCATCTTTCATTTGTCGACCTTCACTCGTTAAATTGGAGACGGTATGAATCCCAAATTTAAGGTGCGTTTTTTGTTGCTCGCGATCATTATCGTTGCTCATCGGCGGTCCCATGCCGTCTAATAATACGAGTTTGGAAACGTCCTCCTGAAAAATAGCGGTGTAACGGGCTGCTATATGTCCTCCTAAGCTGTGCCCGATGACTATCGGTGTTTTGAGTTCGCAATGTTGCACGAGCGCGCGCACGTCGGCGACAAATTGAACCATGGTATAAATTCCGGGGTTGTCGCTTTGACCATGACCTCGAAGATCCAGAGCAACGACATGGTAATGGCTGCTTAACGCGCGAGCGATATCGATCATACTGACCGCATGATCTCGCATACCGTGGAGTAACAGTAAATCGGGCGCGGTGGTATTGCCAAAATCAACGAATGATAATTGGCATTGCAAATTGTTAAAATAATAACGTTCAAATTCGTCCATAGTTATGTTCACTTCAGGAGTTGCTGTCCGGCTTCTGACGTTATTTCGAAGGACTGTAAACGTTTTTCGTGGTCGAAAATTGAACTGACTAACATGAGTTCGTCTGCACCGGTCTGCTCGACGAAATTTGCCATTTGGGCTGTTATGGTTTCTAACGACCCGACCGCGGAGCAGCGACCAATCTCAGCCAGCATGGCGTGTTCCTGTGAGTTCATAGATTGCTCGAAGTTTTCTACGGGTGGCGGCAACTGGCCCGGTGTTCCGCGCCGTAAGTTCAAAAAAGACTGCAATGACGAGGAACGCAAAAAATGGGCTTCTTTATCGGTTTCTGCCGCACAGACATTAAAACCGAGCATAACGTAGGGCTCTTGAAGTTGATCTGAAGGTTTAAATCGTTCTCTGTAAATATCGATGGCCTGCATCATCTGTGCAGGTGCGAAATGGGAGGCGAAAGCGTAGGGAAGGCCGAGCATTGCTGCTAACTGAGCTCCAAAAAGACTCGAACCCAAAATCCACAGAGGTACGTTTGTGCCAACACCGGGTACCGCTGTCACGCGTTGGCCGGGTTCGGCCTCGCCTAGGTAAGCTTGCAGTTCCATGACGTCCCGAGGAAAATCATCAGAGCTTCCTTGCAATGTTCTTCGCAAGGCCTGAGCCGTTATTTGGTCTGTTCCGGGGGCGCGTCCTAACCCCAAATCTATTCTGTTGGGGTATAAAGATGCCAAGGTGCCAAATTGTTCAGCAATGACTAGCGGCGAGTGATTTGGCAGCATAATCCCACCTGATCCCACGCGAATGGTGGAAGTGCCTTCCGCGATAAAGCCAATGAGTACCGATGTCGCCGCACTGGCAATACCTCTCATATTGTGGTGTTCAGCTACCCAAAAACGCTCGAATCCATACTTTTCGGCATGTCTGGCAAGATCACGCGAGTTATGTAGCGCTGTGCGGGCGGTGCTGCCTTGTGTTATGGGTGCGAGATCAAGTATCGAGAGTTTCGTCATAGGATGTCACTTCATTGGTGAATTTAACGGGTGTTTATTTTGTGCGGTCGCTACCCATAGTGGGGTATAGTTATGTAAACAGTGGGGTACGGTTATGTAAACATAAACAAAGAATAACACGTCGAGTATAACCTCAAATTGATGTTCAGTTGAAGAAGCTGGGTGGTGAACAATAAAGGCTTTTTGATCGGTGGTGTCGGCTAACGAGTTGTTCGCTGTGGGTTCAAAGAAGCCGCACTTAAAACAGAGGGTATAGCTGATTTGTCAGTTTTTGTTAAAATCGCATAGTTGTTGCAGTGATTTATAGCGTTTATTGTAGTGGCTTATAGCGTGCAAAAGTTAAGACCAATCGCGAAACAGAACAAAATTTTGCTCTGATGATTGGCATCGAATACGATAGCAATCATCAGAGCAGGTCTTCGATTTACCCTTGGAATTCTGGTAACTGAAGAACCAGACCGTCCAGTTCATCGGTACAATCTAACTGACAAGATAGACGTGAAGTCGCTTCGCGCATAGTATTTAAACCCAGCATAGACTCTTCCATGGCATCAATTTCGGGGAGTTTTTCAAACCATCCACCTTCCACCATGACATGGCAAGTAGCACAAGAACAAGCGCCGCCACAATCGGCATCAATGCCGGGAACGCCATTGTTAATGGCTACTTCCATGACAGATATACCTGTATCTGCTTCAATTTCGTGTTTTTCACCACTGTGTTCAATAAATGTTATTTTTGGCATAGAGTCCTCGGTGTCGACAGTTATAAGTTGTGTAAGGTCATGAGTTTAAATGTTATTAATTCAAGATTCTAGTGGCACCAGTTTTACAGGAAGGTGCGCATAGCCTTTAACGAACGCAGATCGTATGTAAGTGGGCTCACCCATGACTTGAACGCTATGAAAGCGTGCCATGAGTTCTTCCCAAACAATACGAATTTGCATTTCGGCCAAACGATTACCCATGCATCGATGAATACCGAAACCAAACGATAAATGATGGCGGGCATTTTTGCGATCAATAATGAAGTCATCGGGGTTTTCGATAGCAGTTTCGTCACGATTCCCTGAAACATACCACATAACGACTTTGTCGCCTTTCTTAATTTGCTTGCCACCCAGTTCCGTGTCTTCAGTCGCAATTCTACGCATATGCGCCAATGGCGTTTGCCAGCGGATAATCTCTGGAACCATCGAACCGATTAGCGAATGGTCGTTGCGTAGCTTCTCATATTGGTCGGGGCTTTGGTTTAACGCCAGTACGCCGCCAGTCAGTGAGTTTCGTGTTGTGTCGTTGCCACCGACGATCAACAAAATAATGTTGCCGAGATATTCCATGGGCTCCATGTTTTTAGTTGATTCTCCATGGGCCAGCATTGAAATCAAGTCACCCGTCGGCTCTGCATTAACGCGCTCATTCCACAGGTTGGTAAAGTATTGCAGACATTCGATTAGCTCAGCACGGCGTTCGTCTTCTGTTTCGATCAATCCTGCGTCTAAGTTTGTTGTCGCGATATCTGACCAGCGAGTGAGCTTCCGGCGTTCCTCGAACGGAAAGTCGAACAACGTAGCTAGCATTTGTGTCGTTAACTCAATGGCTACACGATCGACCCAGTCAAAGGTTTCTCCAACGGGAAGACTCTCGATAATTGTGATGACGCGTTCGCGAATGGTCGTTTCCATAGTTGCCAAATTCATCGGGCCAACGACTGGGTTTACGGTGCGACGCTGCACGTCGTGCTTGGGTTGATCCATAGCGATAAACATAGGAAGCACAAAATCTTCATCTTGGCTTGCGATGGTGATACCGGTTTCCGAAGAAAAAAGATCGTGGTGGGTATCGACATACATAATGTCCTGAAACTTCGTTACCGACCAATAAGGACCGTGTTCACTTTCGGCGCAGTAGTGTACTGGATCTTCATTTCTTAAGCGTTCAAACCAAGGCCAAAAATTATTATTTTCAAACCGTTCGGGAAGGCTTATATCAATTTCATCGAGAGGTACGGCATAGGGGTCGTTACTGTCAATAACGCTCGCTTCGGCAGTATTGTTCATAGTAGATCCTTGTCAAATTCTTAATGACTAATTAACGGGGACTATGCGACAGCGCTCGAATGACCTACGCGCAATAACCCCATGGTTACCTGGACTTTAAAGTATGAAATACTAACGCCTTATGAGAGAAAAAAAAGGTTTAAAATTGACAAAATATAGTCAAATGTGGACAAATGAGGCGTGCAGTTCCTGCACAATCGACCGTTTTTGAGTTTAAGTTGTCTTTTTACTCATAATTTATTGAGAGGCCATTACCGTTATTGGTGTTGACAATATACCAGAGAGGTAGTGGTTTTTGGCTATCTGCTGGCAGGGCCACGACCTCCTACGATACTTGATTTTAACTCAAAGGTTGATGGGGTTGAGTTGTCTGTAATAACGTAGCTCTTGCGAAATAGGTCGTTTCAAAGGGTGTTTGCCTTGTTTATCCTCAGTCGTTCACGGTCTAGGGAATTGGGTAATAGAAGCGTCATGCTTGTTTTTTTTTCGAGGACAGAATACCTTATAACGTTTTTTATCGGGGAAATTCGTAATGAGTACAATATCTCGACAAGTGCATCTTAAATCCAGGCCGGACGGCATTCCTAAATCCAGTGATTTTGAAATTGTTGACGTTGAATTGAATCCACTGCAGGACGGACAGGTTCTGGTTCAGAACAATTACATGTCGGTCGATCCCTATATGCGCGGCCGCATGCGTGAGGATTTTAAGCTGGGTGAAGTGATGGACGGTGGTGCTCTCGGTAAAGTTATTGAGTCCAGAAGCCCCCAGTTTACCGTTGGTGACTACGTTAGCCACTGGAAAGGCTGGCGCGAACATACCATTTCGGACGGTAGTGACCTTTCCAAAGTCGACCCGGAGTTAGCTCCTTTGTCGGCTTATCTTGGTATTTTGGGTATGCCTGGTCTAACTGCCTATGGTGGCCTTCTGGTAACCGGGGCTTTGAAAGATGGAGAGTCCGTTTTTGTGTCTGCCGCTTCTGGCGCTGTGGGTAGTTTAGTCGGTCAGATCGCCAAAATTAAAGGGTGCAAGGTTGTCGGTAGTGCGGGTTCAGACGCAAAAGTGGCGCACCTTATCGAAGAGTTTGGGTTCGATCATGCTTTCAACTACAAAACTGCAAACCCGAAGCTTGAGATCGCGAAAGGGCTGCCAGACGGTATCGATGTCTATTTTGAGAATGTTGGTGGTCCGCAACTGGAAGCCGCACTTGATCATATGAATATTAGAGGCCGCATTGCCTTGTGTGGCATGATCTCGATGTATAACAACGGACCAACCATTGCAGCCGGCCCGAAAAATCTCTCGGCGATGATTTATAAGCGCGTGACTATGACAGGCTTTGTTACGCCTGACTTTTTCGATTTGCAAAAGCAGTTTCGGCAAGATATGTCTACGTGGATGAAAGAAGGCAAAGTTAAATATCAAGAGACTATATTCGACGGGATCGATAACGCACCCGAGGCTTTCATCGGGCTTTTCTCTGGAGGGAATGAAGGGAAAATGCTGGTTAAGCTGTCGGAACAGTAGGCTTTATTGTGAGAAAATTATTACGTTTATGGATAAGCAAAAGCCTGGCAACAGGCTTTTGCTTATTACTCTGCAGCTCACTATTTGTTAGCGGCTCCCATGCCTCTGAGATAAATAGTAATAGCAATAGCAATAGCAAAACATCGTGGGTCGGTGAGATCGACCCAGCCGTTGAAACGCTGTTTGAATTGATAAAACATCGACTGACGTTTATGGAGGCGGTTGCCAATTACAAATGGCAGCGTCAACTGCAAATAGAAGATCTTCAGCGTGAACAGGTCGTGCTGGATAACGCGGTAAAAGACGCTGCGACTTTTCGTTTGGAGCCACAATCGAGCCGTACTTTTTTTTCCTCGCAGATACAGGCCGCAAAAGAAATCCAGCTGGGTTGGTTTGACCATTGGCGTCGAACCGCTAGCCCCTCGCCGGGGCCAGATCTGAAGAGCAGTATTCGTCCGCAGCTAATCAAATTGGGAAAGCGAATTCTTCGACAATTGGAGCTCACTCGCGAAGAATTAATCCGGTCAGAGCGGTCATTCCTAGAGAAGCAATTTCTGAACATTGTTGATGTTGCATACTTAAGTGATGGAGTGAAATTAAAGCTCTTTAACTCACTGGTGAAAATTGAAACACTTGAAAAGTCTCCGGCGACGTTTGACTCTGCTGACAATACCTTTCCAGTCAATGCCTCGCCAGTCAATGCCAGTCGACTTGATCTGATTATTCGTCGCGGCGAGATAAAGGTAGGAACGACGGGAGATTACGCGCCCTTTTCCTGGCTCGACGCGAATAGCGGACAATACAGCGGTATCGACATCGATATGGCCCGCGATTTAGCAGCGTCTTTAGGTGTGAAGTTGGTACTCGTACCAACCACATGGCCAATGCTCATCGACGATTTCCAGGCCGATAAATATGACCTGGCGATGAGCGGTGTATCTATTAGTTTAAAGCGGCAAAAATTAGGATTTTTCTCCCTGCCTTATCATTCGGGCGGAAAAACTCCAATTACTTTGTGTAGTAAAGTAGACGAATACAATAGCCTTGCCAAGATCGATCAGCCGACAACGCGGGTTGTGGTTAATCCCGGGGGGACTAACTTTCGCTTTGCTTCATCGCATCTTTCCAAAGCTAAGGTTAGAACGTTTGACAACAACCAGACAATTTTCTCGGAAATTACCGAGGGCCGCGCAGATCTGATGATCACAGATGCAATCGAGGTTAGATTGCAGGCGCAGCATAATAAAAAGTTGTGCGCTGCTATGCCTGGAGAAACTTTAACAAAGAGTGAAAAAGGTTATTGGGTACAAGCAGATATACACTTAAAAGAATACATTAATACATGGTTGCGGCAGCGACAATTACAGGGTGTCGTTAGCCATGTATTTGAGCAGCATGTGGGTGCTTTTCCGTGATTTTAGACCTATCAATCTTCGTCTAAGTTTTCCTTAGTAGCTGAGGAATGAGGGCTGAACAATTGAAGTGTGTTTTATTTTAACGATCAATAACAAGTGACGACGAAAATTTATGGATCAATATGTATTTGCAGGGCTCAAGGTTCTGGACCTAGGTACGGTCATCGCAGCACCGGTGGCCGCAACTATTTTAGCCGATTTCGGCGCAGACGTTATAAAAGTTGAGCCGCCGGGCGAAGGAGATTTACTTCGCATGTTGTCAGATATACCGACGACTCCCGATGCCGATAATAACTTTTTCTGGCATATGGATGCGCGTAATAAACGCAGTATTACCCTTAATCTGAAGACATCGGAAGGCATGGAAATACTACATCGCTTAATTAAAGAGTGTGATGTGTTTATTACTAATCAGCCGTTTCCGGTGCGTCGGTCGCTGAAGTTATCCTATGATGATTTAAAACCCCTTAACCCCACTATGATCTATGCATCCTTGTCTGCCTTCGGTGAGGAAGGCCCCGACAGAGATAAAAAAGCGTTCGACTTGTACGCCTACTGGGCCAGAAGTGGATTGATGGATCTGGTACGAAGCCCCGGTTCTCTGCCGTCACAGTCGTTGCCTGGTATGGGCGATCATCCCACCGCGATTGCGCTTTATGCCAGTATTGTCACAGCTCTTTTGCAAAGGCAAAAAACTGGCGAGGGCGCAATGGT
>JBLHNZ010000172.1:0-7710 GCA_047623245.1 Oceanicoccus sp.
GGAACTATTTTCATATCCGCAAACTTCTCTTTTGGTTGAGTAATTTCTTGAGATAATCAACAAGATAAGGGAGTCGAAACCAAACTGACACTGAAACTGAAACTGAAACTTTAAGCCTATAATTTAACCTAAAAGTAACTATTTTATGAAATTGCGTAACTTTATTAAGAGCTAATCGACAACATGGTCACGCAAGTATTGGCAAAACATCTGTGCCGAAGGCGAGAAAGAGCGCTTACTCATACTAATTATACCAACACAATTCATGCCCATATCAAATGGAGAAGGAAGGAATGCCAGTTCACCCGTCTCAATTTCCTGCTTGATCATTGAGTCTGTGACAAACGAGATGTGATCAGAATGGCGTAATAATTGGAAAATTACACCAAAATTGTCGCACTGAAACATATATTGGCTTTCAAACACGCGTGGTCCCAAACGCTCTATATAGAGAGATCGAAGTTTGCGAGGAATAAACGTCGAAGCCCAAGGATAGGCCTGCAACTGCTCCAAAGAAACATCATCGAATTTTTGCAAGGGATGATCAGCACGGCATATAGGCCTAAACGGTTCATTAAAAAGGGGTTGGATTTCGAGTTCAGATTCTCCTGCCAAATCCTCGTGATAGCCAACAATCATTTCAATTTTCCCGACCTTTAACATCGTGACCAATGACAGCACATTATCGACATGCAAGCTGATTTTTATTTTCGGATACCGTGCAATCAAGCGCCCAATACTACTTGCCACGACACCTAACGAGGTCATGGGACCGGCACCGATTGCCAGTTCGCCTGAATTAAGATCGTCCATCTGTGACAAACTAGCTTTAATGCCATCCAGATCATTCAATATACTCTGTGCCCTTTCGATCAAGGCTTGTCCATACGATGTCGGAGTCGCGCGCCCGTATTCGCGTTCGAATAGCGGTACGCCTAAATCCTCTTCCAAATTGTTGATACTCTTGGTCAACGCGGGTGGCGACAGGTGTAATTCCTGGGATGCTTTGTAAAAACTTCCAGCGTTGACAACCGCCAAAAAATGTTTAAATGGACGAATATCCAACATGTGTTAATTCCTAATGATTACACAATCTACTCAAATGGACGCGAAACAGTTTAGTGCGGAATTGCGATGTATCTCATCGGTACCTCAATTCACTGTGAAATATGCACAAAGGTTAAAATCTTTCGCCTTCAATTTCAATTTTATTTTGGATTCCTAGCAATAACTGTGGCGCAACTATTCCCCGCGATGCCGTTTTAGCGCCATCGACAACAATCAACACAGTTATCCCTGTCTAGGCCAGATTAACTCTCGTCATATCTGAAGTGGCGTTTCTAGTATCGATAACATTCAATTCCTCGCTTAAAAATTCGGATTATGACTCTATATTTTTCGACTAAACAATATTCCAAATTAGTGAGTATTCCCGATAGATGATTTTATCGACTCGACCCTTTTTTGAATACGACAAACAACATTACCCACATTATTCTTGTTCAGTATCGGTTCAGTTGTACTGCGGCACACTGATCACAACTTACAGACATTGGGCTAAAGAGGATGAAAAACCGATGCCAAATACATTAGCGTATCAAAATACTATCCAGGAATTGTACATTGCTTATTATGGGAGACCAGCAGATCCTCAGGGCCTGTCCTACTGGTCCTACTCTCTTCAAAACTCATCGGGTGATCTAAACTCAGTCGTCGGACTGTTTGGAAATTCCGATGAATTTCTCGATCGTTTCAGTGAATACAACAACAGCGATTTAATTGACACCGTTTACTATCAATTATTTGCTCGTTTCCCCGACGAATCAGGTAAGCAATATTATTTGCACAATCTGAACCATGGTCATATGTCACTGCAATCCATCGTGGTCAATATTCTTGACGGCGCGACAGGCAATGACCGAGCTATCATCGACAATAAAGTGGTTGTATCGAACTATTTTCTGGAACACCTCGAACTCGGAAATTTCGACTATCGAGGCAATCACGCTGCCGATATGGCCAAGTCTCTCTTGGACCAGATAACACTGGACACGATCTCTGGCCTCTCGCAAGTGGATAGTTTACTGGGTATAGAAACGATACCTGTAGGGGAAGGACCTCTTGATGTGATCGACGAATACTGGTTTGTCGAAGGTGGTGACTCCCTGTCATTTGCAACCGACATAGAAGACCTGACGACCATCGACGGGTCGGCAGGATTTGGCTCTGACAGTGGCGACTATTTTCACTTTACCGCTTCCGAAGATGGAACCTACTACACCGAACTAGTGACGCCCAATGGAGAACTGTATGTCGAGCTCCGCGACACATGGGGAGACCTATTAACCACTACCGTAAACGAAAGCGACAGTGAAATCGATATACTGAGCGGAGAGTTATTGGCGGGCGAAGACTTCTATTTAGTAGTTAAACCGTATGCAGACGAGGCCAGTAACTATAGCGTAACAACCTGGCTGGAACCTTATGGAGCTAGCGAAGAATATTTGCAGGACAGCTATTATCTTGGTGATGCGGCCAACTATTTAGACGGTGCTAGCTATATTGCTGAACTGAATACCTGGATAAGCGGTTCGGTGGGTTTTGACTGGGATGATGCCGACTACTTCTACTTTCAGCCTGAACATACAGGCTATCTGGAAATTGAATTATCGGGACTCAATGAAGATCTCGATCTGGCCCTGTACGATTTCTACGGCAATGCAATACAGCTATCGGATCATAGTGGCGAATCCAACGAGCTGATTGTTGAGTGGCTGTACGAAGACCAACTCTACTTTGTCGAGGTCTTCGGGTATGACAATAATGCCTCTGACTACTCGCTGGACCTTTGGTATGTCTAACGAGAGAAAAAATTTCTCAACATTGATTTCTATATAGATATGTTATTCCAAATAAACTTAACTCGCTCGCATCGGCTATAATCAATGACATAACTGAATAACTGTATGCCAGTCTAATTCGGTTTTCATTTTTATTGGCCTAAAGTCGGCTATGCTAAATGTTTTCTGAATGATAGGCTGTTTGTAGATAATTCAAAGGGGGACGAAAAACTGTTAACCACTCACTAGAAGCTGGAGAATAAGAATATGAAAACAGCTGATCTAAGCGCTGAACATATTGTAAATACTAGTCTGTACCCTATTTATGATAAAAAAAACCCTGTGCGAAAAACAATCATAGAAAAATGTAAAAGCGATCTGGAGGAACACTTGTACTGCGTTTTACCGGATTTCATCAAACCCGAAGCACTGCAATCGATGAAAAGCGAAGCCATAAAGTTACGGCCACTCGCCAACGACAACATTTCCAGACGAAATTGCTATTTACAACGTTCGATCGACCCTTCACTGCCAAAAGAACACGCAAGAAACCACCAGAACCCGGCGAGCACTCGCATGATTTCCTACAATCTATTGCAACAAAAATCGCCCTTAAAATCCTTTTACCACTCGAGTGCTGTTCGCGAAATGGTTGCGGAGATTGTCGGGGACGCGCCTCTTTTTCACAACGAGGATCTATACCAACCCGCAAATTATGTTTGTTATGAGAATGGCGACCAGTCTTCTTGGCATTTTGATTCTGTCAATGCGTTTACGATGACTTTAATGGTTCAGCCGGCTGCCAGTGGCGGTGAATTTGAAATATCGCCGAATACGCGCTCTGACATCGACCAAAATTATGATCATGTTGCCAGTGTATTAAAAGGTGATCGTGACGATACGATTGTATCGGTTGGCCGTCAACCTGGTGCTCTGTGCCTGTTTAGGGGCTGTAATTCTCTTCACCGTGTGTCGCCAGTTGTTGGTGACACCATGCGTATCATGGGTGTTTTTGTGTACGAGACCGAGCCCGGCGTTATTGGGGACCCAGAAGTCAATGAAACAATATACGGAGTGAGTCATTCGCCTGACTCATGATTCTATTGATGGACTATGAAAAATCAGTGGCAATCATTATTAATTTTGGTAGTCTCTGTCTTAGTGGAAAATAATTCAGTAGAAATTGGGAGATGCAAATTTCGTCCAAACTGACCTTCAATTTAGGTAGCGCTATTGGACAACTCTACTTACACTACGTTGCTCACTAGAACAAACAGTGAACATACCTAGTTCGTTCAAGTTCAACATTCTGTTTTAAACAAAGGAGATACAATGATATGAATATATCTGAACTGGAAATGGAATCGATTCGTGGCGAAACAATCAGTTTTTCCGACTATAGGAATCAAGCCTTGCTAGTCGTTAATCTGGCCAGCCAATGAGGACTCACTCCACAGTACACAGGTCTGTGTACATTAAATGAACGAGACGACCTTACTGTATTAGGATTCCCCTGCAATCAGTTTGGCGCGCAAGAGCCCGGCTCTAACGAAGAAATTCTAGAATTCGCGCAATCGAAATACAACGCTAACTTTCCCATGTTTTCAAAAACTGAAGTCAACGGTGATGCTGCAGCGCCCCTTTATAAGTGGCTGAAATCAGAACAACCGGGAGACGATGGCAAGGAAGATATTACCTGGAACTTCGCCAAGTTTTTGGTCAATGCTGAGGGGAAAGTCGTCAAACGGTACGGCCCACAAACCACGCCGGAAGAGATTGCCGAGTCGCTACACAAGTATTTATAGCGTTTGGTTCGGTAGCGTTCTGGCTCAATAGAAACCCAACAATCCTACCACTTGAGATTGTTGGGTTTTTCTATAAAGGTACGATTAATTCAGAACGTAAACTGTCTATTTTTCTAAAGCAAACGCTCTAGCTTCTATCATCCATTCCCTGAGCTATCATCCGAAAAATTGAGATAATGACGATAGTTTTGCCGATAAGTTGATTCGCCCATTACCGCAATTTGCCTGTCCATAAACTGCCCTAATGAATCGGCCAGCGATTTGTCTTCCATCACGGCGGCAAACGCCTCGACACTTGAAAGAGCTTCGGAACTGGACACTTTTCGCAATCGATAATCTGAAACTTTGTCAGGCCTTAGGTCCACGCGAGGAAGCGCCTGAAGCCAGGGGTTAACATGCAGTATTTTCTTTGCTTTACGCCAAGTGGCGTCAATCAGAATAAGCGTCGCGCCGCATTGTGTGCTCTCCTGACAAGTCTGCTGTAAATCGCCTCCGGGAAAAATCAGAGCCAGGTTGGACTGGCGCAGCGGAGCAAACACCTCTCCTTCCTTAACAAGCACGGAGGGATAACGTTGTTTGATCAAAGATACTGTCGACAAAGTACGTTTTCGTTCCTTCGGGTGTCGGAGGATGATGACGGGAGGAACGGCCAGAATGGCGTCAACTGTCGCACATCCGCATACTCGCACTGGCAAACCACAGCCAAAACAAAAACGACTGTCATTGATGGAATGATGATAGATCGGAGTCCGTTTTACCTTACTGTCGCTCAAGTGCATTCGAACGCCTATCAGTTTCCCTTGCCCGTCGACGTGCACTTCGATCTCGCGTTGAGCTAACCCGCTGTGTTGCTTGGTCGAGTCGACTACAGAAAGCCGGTAGCACTGCGGCCCACACTGAATTGCGTCTGCTACGACAAGTAACACATGACCGGTATCGCCAGACTTGGGTAACTGGTTTTTACGCCAGGCCAATATATTACCGGCTTTCAAACGGTCTATATGATTGCTACCAATCTCCTGTAATATCGAAAAATAGTGAACAGCTTTAGGGAGATTAACCTGATAGGGCGTTTTTATACCTAGCGTGTTGAACAGGAGAGTAATGAATCCCGAACAATCGCATCTAATCGCGCACGAACTCTGAAACGTCTCTCTCGAAAAGGTTTTTTCCGGTAAGGCTAGCCATGTATCCAAAGTGTCTTTTAAAATCAAATAAATTTTCCCTCTTTTACCATCGTAGCCACCTTAAATATGTACTATGTCACCGCGGCTCCCAATCAGAGCTCATTTTTTATATAGGCAATACGAAAAATTTAACAGCCTCCTTTCTAAAGAAAGAAAGACTAACGCTTACACGGCTAAGTAAATGAGTTGTAATCAGCCATGCACAACCCCGAGCTCATTCAGACCGCTGTCCTTTCTTTTTTTTTCATTCAAGTCCTTTTGTTAGGACAACCGTATGGTTGTTACTTGTTCCTGCAAAGAATTAAGTTCCTTTTTTTATCGTTGATAGAACTCACCGTTAAATGTATCTCCGTAAGCAGAAAAACACTGCCGAAATGAATTCCGCATTCGATGCTCTTTTAAGTACTTCATTAACGTCCTTTATGACCTGCTCGCCCCAAGCATTTTTGGTACATACTACATGCACCGTATGGTATTTAGCTTCTTCATCTATCGCCACAATGTTAAGATTATCTAAAGGCCGTTTTTGTAAAAACTTTATCACCAAACCTTCATAGCCAGTAGTGAAATCCAAGCGGTTCATTCCAATCGTCGAATATAACGAGTCTAGCTCGATCACCTGGCGATTAATGTTTACGTGAATATCAGATTCAAATATTTCGAGCACTGAATCCAGCGTATTACCGCAAGAACGCGTACACATAACGCTGCCAATCAATTTCTTATTGTTAAGGAAATCGAATAGAGACATTTTATCGGGTTTACCAAGTGCCTTCCAGCTGAATTGATTTAGCACAATTTTGCCGGAGGAATCAAACTTATCGGCATCGAAAAATGCGCGTATTGTTGTCGCTCGCTAGTTCTTTGTGCGCCCACTTCACAGTATTTTTTCCGGTTCTGTAATTCGTGCCAAAAACGCTTTCTACTCATGTCGACAGTTTTCATATCGTAATGAGGTAGCTGTTTGGAAAAATACCTTATTATTTGTTCCTAAGCGCCATTACCCGCATTGTCGCCCCTTAGTATATGTCCCGGTGGAAAGTCCAAACGTTTCCAACTAATACTAGGCGCATTCACATTGGACACAATCAATGGGCACCACAAGGCTATTGATATTGACACAAATTTTATGGCTAGAAATCTGCGGGCGATCTTTCTCATATTGACCAGGGCCGACTACCTATCGATTTTGTTAAACGAAGATAAGAGTATAGTCCAGCTTGTTAAATTATGAAGGGGGCTTGCCCATTACTACGAAAGATTAATGCACACATTGTGCACAAAATGACCGACAGGCAAAAGAAAAATGCCATCGATCTATATCTATAGGCTACGGAAAAAATAACCGCGAAGCTGAAAGTTAATCGAACCTTTCGTTAAGAGTTTGTTCAATGCCTTCGCCCGCTCCTGGTCTTGTATAAGAAAAGCCCAGACATAGTTCCAGCACGCCAATAACCGACATCGACCATAAGCCAATCTTTGTCTTCCGAACTAAAATCATACCCTACGCTATCCACACACATCCATCTCTTCCACTAACTTTCGGGGAACCGAATAGACCGAGATACTCAACGCAGCAGAAAGCGATCCCTATAACGTTGCTAAACAACTCTTAGAGACAAGGCTTCAATTTTTTTTGGAGCACTAACCATTTCTTTTGTTATAGGAGATGGAAAAAATGCTTTGGACATTATCTTCATACCGCGTGGGATATATTTATGGGGATCATATGCCTGCCAATGGTCCACGTTGGCTAAAAGACGGTCAGCAATAGTGATAAGAACCATTGGGTTTACTACCATGCCACAGTGAGAGGCTATAATTTCAATGTTTTCGCGTGCGGTACCATCTTGCATATTTAAATGATCCGGTGGGATG
>JBLHNZ010000173.1:0-7697 GCA_047623245.1 Oceanicoccus sp.
ATTGTTACCGGCCTTGGGAAATCAGTATTCATACATGGCTTTTCCCATCATAAATGCCCAAGCTTTTTCGACGGGAGAACTGACTGATTTTTCTCAAGTCGGCGTAAAGGTGTTGGACAAATTGACGCTGGAAGTAACGTTGAACAATCCGACACCTTACTTTTTGCAACTGTTAGATCATTATTCGATGTTTCCGGTACACCGGGCAACGATCGAAAAGCATGGTGAGCCAGGTGAGAGGGGTACACGCTGGACTCGCGTTGGAAGTTTTGTTGGTAACGGCCCGTTTACATTAAAGCAATGGGACTTAAACAAAGTACTCATTGTGGAAAAAAGCCCAACCTATTGGGATAGAGATACCGTCAAGCTAAATGGCATATATTTTCATCCAACGCAGAACATAACGACTGAAGAGCGTATGTTCCGGGCAGGTCAATTGCATTATACGAACGTCGTTCCGCCAGAAAAAATACTAAATTACCGAGAAAATAACCCCGAATCACTGCATGTATCGCCCTATTTGGGGACTTACTTCTATCGGATCAATACCCGCGTCAAACATTTAAGCGATGTTCGTGTTCGGAAGGCTCTTGCTCTGTCGATCGATCGCAAGAGTCTGGTAAAAAATGTGACCAAGGCTGGGGAGATTCCAGCCTATACCTTTACTCCACCTAACACCCTTGGTTATACCGCAAACTCATCCGAAAGTTTTAATCCTGACAAGGCGCGAGCTTTGTTGGCGGAAGCTGGATATCCCGAGGGAGTAGGGTTTCCCGCGACAGAGATACTCTACAATACGCACGAAGGTCATAGAAAGTTAGCGGTAGCCATTCAGCAAATGTGGAAGAAAGAGCTCAATATAGAAATAAAATTGCTGAATCAAGACTGGAAAGTTTATCTCGATACCGAAACGAGCGGAAATTATGAGATCTCTCGAGCGGGGTGGATTGGCGATTACGTTGACCCAAACACTTTTCTTGATTTGTGGCTAAAAGATGGCGGTAACAACCGCACTGGTTGGAGCAACGAAGAATATGAGCGTTTGGTATTTCAGGAAGCTCCGCAGGCAAAAACCCAGGAAGCCCGCTATGAGGCTTTTAGAAAAGCCGAACAGATTCTGTTGGATGAAATGCCGATTATTCTCGTTTATACCTACGTTAGCAAACATTTGGTTCACCCCAGTGTTAAGGGTTTGCCCGGAAATTTGATGGACTACCCTTCTTACAAGAATATGTATCTCAGCGATGAGCCCCAAAGCGATCTTCAATAAGAGTCAATTATGCTTCGATTTATTTTAAGTCGCTTATTGCAAGCGGTACCGGTGCTACTGGTGGTAATCACGGTTACATTCTTTTTAATACATAGCGTTCCCGGCGGGCCGTTTAGTGCAGATCGTGCGGTAGCGCCCGCGGTTATGAAGGCTCTCAACGCTCAATACAAACTCGATTTACCCGTATGGCAACAATACACCAGTTACGTCGGCGATCTGTTAACCGGAGATCTAGGGCCTTCATTTAAATACCCGGGACGTAGTGTTAACGAAATGATCTACGCGGGTTTGCCGAATACCGTTGAACTGGGATTTTATGCAATGTTAGTTGCCGTGTGCATCGGAGTAGTGGCTGGAGTTATTGCGGCCCTTAAGCCGAACACGAAACAAGACTATATTCCGATGTCGCTCGCAATGATTGGTATCTGTATGCCGTCTTTTTTGCTCGGTCCATTATTGGTATTGGTATTTGGGATCTGGATGGATTGGCTGCCGGTATCGGGATGGGGTGATATCCCAGGGGACAAAATCTTGCCCGCCCTCACTTTGGGTTCCGCATACGCGGCGTATATTGCTCGGCTTAGTCGCGGCGGAATGCTTGAAGTCATGTCTCAGGATTACATCCGTACTGCGCGAGCAAAAGGCCTGTCCGAATGGGTTGTGGTTTTGAAGCATGGGCTACGTGGAGGACTCATTCCGGTAACTGCCTTTTTGGGCCCCGCTTTTGCAGGCTTGTTAAGTGGGTCTTTTGTGGTGGAAACAATTTTCCAGATTCCGGGGCTGGGACGTTTTTACGTACAGGCAGCCTTTAACCGCGACTACACGATGATTATGGGGACGACTATCTTTTTCTCTACGGCTATTATTTTCTTCAACTTATTCTCAGATGTTCTCGCTACTTGGCTTGACCCTAAACTTCGTCAGCAATTCCAAGGAGGTAAGTAATGACTCCCGCAAAGGATTTTGACGACGAGCAAGGCGTGTCATTATGGCAGGATGCTTGGATACGACTACGACAAAATCGACTCGCATTAGTGGGTATGGGCGTATTGATTTTTATGATTGTTATCGCGCTGATAACTCCCTGGATTGTTCCCTATAGCTACGAAGAACAAGACCTTGCACTGGGCGCAGCCCCGCCGTCTATGGAACACTGGCTAGGTACTGATGTGCTTGGGCGGGATATGCTAACGCGTGTTATGTATGGTGGCCGTGTATCTTTGATGGTGGGGTTCATTGCCACGGGCGTAGCGTTGCTTATCGGTGTTGTTTACGGGGCAGTTGCCGGGTATGCAGGTGGCCGTGTCGATGCGGCTATGATGCGTCTGGTAGATATACTCTATGCCCTGCCTTTTATGATTTTTATTATTCTATTGATGGTGCTGTTTGGAAGAAATATGTTGTTGCTGTTTTTGGCGATTGGCGCTGTTGAGTGGCTAACGATGGCTCGAATCGTACGGGGTCAGGTATTGTCTTTACGTCGACAAGAGTTTGTTGAAGCGGCGATTTCTATCGGCCTTTCGCCGTGGACAATTATCCGTCGTCATATCATTCCGAATACACTGGGTCCAGTCATCGTTTATACAACGTTGACTATCCCTAGTGTTATGTTGTTGGAAGCTTTTCTGAGCTTCCTCGGTCTGGGGATTCAGCCGCCGCAAAGCTCATGGGGTTTGTTGATTTCTTATGGTGTCGAGACGATGGAGGAATACCCATGGTTGCTAATTTATCCTGGCTTGATTCTCTCTATCGCATTATTTGCACTAAATTTTCTGGGTGACGGTTTGCGCGACGCCCTGGATCCAAAAGCATCAAAGGATTAGGGGTCGCTATGTCTATTCTTGAAGTCAAAAACTTAACGATTCGTTTTTATACGCGTAACGGTGTGGCCACAGCGGTCGATGATATTTCCTTTTCGGTGGAACAGGGAGAAACGTTGGCAATTGTCGGTGAATCTGGATCGGGAAAGTCTGTTAGTTGTTACAGTCTCTTAGGGTTAATACCACAACCTCCTGGACGCATCGACGCAGGTACCGCGATGTTTAACGGTAAGGATTTACTGAACTGCACTGATTCGGAAATGCGTGCGATCCGCGGAAACGAGATAGCGTTTATTTTTCAGGACCCGATGACCAGTCTCAATCCATTTCTTACGATCGGTGAGCAGTTAATCGAACCTCTCATTTATCATCGGCAGTTTACCAGACAGAATGCGCGCTTACGGGTCTATGAAGTGTTAGGTGAGGTTGGTATTAAAGACGCGGAAAAGCGTTTTGATTCTTATCCTCACGAGTTTTCAGGTGGCATGCGGCAGCGCGTGATGATTGCTATGGCTTTAATTGTCGAGCCCAAACTATTGATCGCCGACGAGCCCACCACCGCTTTGGATGTCACTATTCAAGCGCAAATATTAGAGCTTATTAAAAATTTGCAGCGAAAATATGATATTTCGGTGATTTTTATCAGTCATGATCTCGGTGTCGTAGCCGGTATTGCCGATAGAGTTTTGGTCATGTATCAGGGTAAGATTGTAGAGCAGGGAACCGCCGATAATATTTTTCACGATACTCAGCATGATTACACCAAAAAATTATTAGCATCCATTCCCGACGGTCCAAAACTGCGGCCGGCACCCACCGTCGAAAAACCTCTATTGCAAGTTGATCACTTAAAAACGTATTTTCAAGATTCTAACGCATCAATAATCAAACAGATATTTAGCCCGTCGAGTGCAAAGAAAGACATACGATATGTTAAGGCCGTCGATGATGTAAGTATCCATGTTAACCGTGGTGAAATAGTTGGCTTGGTGGGCGAGTCTGGTTCGGGGAAGTCAACTTTAGGCCGCTCCATTTTGCAGTTGGTACCAGTGACAGACGGTCAGATAAAATTTGATGGGGTTGATCTAGTTGGACTTGCGCCGGTTTTGATGAAACAGCAGCGTCGGCGCATGCAAATGATTTTCCAAGACCCTTATGCATCGCTAAATCCTCGTATGACCGTATTTGATACCCTTGCGGAACCGCTGCTTTACCACGGTCTGGCAACGAAACGCAATGTCAGTGAAAAATTACGTATACTGATGGATGAAGTTGGCTTAGCGCGCAGCCATATCAGAAAATATCCCCATGAATTTTCCGGCGGTCAACGTCAACGAATCGCTATTGGCAGGGCTATAGCAACGAAGCCCGAGTTGATTATTGCCGATGAGCCCGTATCTGCGTTAGATGTAACGATTCAGGCTCAAATTCTAGAACTCATTTTAGAGCTCGTTGACGCGCACGACTTAACCATGTTGTTTATATCTCATGATTTGTCAGTCGTTCGATATATATCTGACCGTGTTATTGTTATGCACCACGGAAAAATTGTAGAAACGGGAAAAACTGAAACTCTCTACGCCGCGCCGGAGCACGAGTATACTCGGTCTTTGCTGGCAGCGATTCCAGTTGCCGATCCAAGGCATGAGCCGTTGCCATCGTAAATGAGGGAGAGGCGTTGCGCTTCTCTGTGAACTAGTAGCGCCATTGAGTGGTAATAAAGTCTTTGGTGAGGTTTATCGTCCACTCGTTACGCTTTCCCCGATCTAATTGGCCCTTGATAACGGTGGGCTCATAGAAGTTCGATTTTCCACTCGGTTACCCATTTTAATAAAATCATGTTGTTCTGACGGGCCCAGACAAAAATACTCTAACTGACAGCGCCTGGGAATGAATCCAACAGACAGTTTAAGGTAGTAGACTTATCGGTTTAGGGTGTCTATTCTCTCACCCGCTTTATTTACGTTGGATGTCATCATTATTTTGCGCAAAGAGTCGTGATGATAATTCACAAACTTATTGTTTCTGGAGGGAGTTAACAATTGAACATTATCGAAAATGCTTGTCTTTTGGCGGGCAGACTACTTATGGGCATATATTTTATTCTGCCGGCTATTAGCAAAATTAATGACTTTGAGGGTACCAGCGCCTATATGGAGCAGCACAATGTACCGCTGATCACAGTACTGTTAGTTGTCACTATCGCTATTCAATTGGGTGCAGGTGGAGCGCTAATTGTTGGGTTTCGAGCAAAGTATGCCGCTTTTCTGCTGGCCGGCCTGACCTTAGTGATCAGTATTTTTATGCACAATTTTTGGGTAATGGAAGAGGGCTTGGCGCGCACCCACGAATTACAAAATTTCTTCAAGAATATGGGGATAATGGCCGGCTTATTAATCGTTGCAGGCATAGGTACTGGAAAGTTCAGTATCGACAAGGCTGACAGTATAAATCGCTAGTCATGTTTAACGCCGAGACTCTACCGAGTTCGGCGTTGGTTTATCTCTTTGTTTGCGGCTACGCCGCTAGATTTGAGGCCATTAGGTCGAGATCGGCTGAGGAGGTCATGACATTATCGATCACTTCCATGGCTTTTTCAGGGTCTAGATGAAGGCTGTCAAAAAGGCTTTGTGGAATCGCTTCCAGCGGAGCATCGCCGATACCATGTTTACGCAATAGGCGCATGGCTATAAATAGCAAATTTGCGTAGCTGCTACCTTCTTTGACGTAGTTGACTTCATTTTGAAAACGAATGGCGGTGCATACCTCTTCGGGCATATTCCACAAGCGCATCAGCCATGAACCCATCTGTTCTCTGGTGACTCCCAATAAGTGATTTTCAATTTCGCCATGACTTGAATAAGGATTCGCCTCCTGGTAGCGGCAAATACTTGAAAAGTGGGGTGGAAATACTTCAGACAAAATTAAGTACCCGAAGTTATGCAGTAGTCCCGATAGGTAAGCCAATCCCATAACTGGTCTTTCTTTAGGAGGGATAGCGCCAACGAGAGCTTCGACCGCTGCTGCTGCATAGACAGACTGCTGCCAGTATGGTGTGAAGCCTTTGACGCCATCCTTCGGCATTTTGAGGGTCTCACCCAGAGAAAGCCCCAAGGATAAATTCAATACAAGATCAAAACCCAAAACTCGCACTATGGCGTCGTGAAGTGATTTGATTTTGCCGGGGGCTGCGTAATAGGGTGAAGCTGCCCAGCTGACAACTTGTGCTGCCAATGGCGGGTCGCTTTCAACAATATTAGTAAGGTCTTTTATGTCTGCATTTGGATCGGCGCGGAGCTTTATAATTCGTCGAGCAGTCTCCGGCAGCGGCGGGAATTCTAGGGTGTCTTCTAATCTTTGTTTTATGCGAAGTTCGGTGAAATTACTAACAGCGGTAATAATTTGATCAGCATCGTCATTTTCGTTGAAGTCGGAAGGATGGGATGCCTTTTGCGATATTGAAACCGTCCCCTTCAAAGCTCCTGCAGCCAGCCGTTTAAAATTTTCTCTGTCTATCGTAAGGAGGTGCTGGGTGCTTCCGCTCGCCAGTTTTATCTCGCTAGAACTAAGCAGTTGTTCGTCGATGACTGTTTCGCAACCCAACGCTTTAGGGACGGAGGGCAGTGAGTCAAATTTCAGTTTCGCACATATTGCCTGAATTTCATCCGCCGGCGTAGCAATGAGAGTTCGGTTGGTGAGCTTGCAGACTGCATCGACGTTCAATAAACAGCCATCACTATAGATAACTTGGAGTTTCCCTGCACTGTCTTGCAATAGCATGGCTCTAGCAATACCCGGTGTATTGGTTATCTCGGCTGCGGGATGAACGTCGATGACCCCAAATTTCACGTCAAATTTTGTCAGGGTTTCTTCTACGGCAACCGGTATGGTCATATTTATTGCTCCAACTAATATTTCTGAAATCCCATTTTAGTAGCTAATAAGCGAAATGTCTTTGAAAAATTCATTCTAGCGGTTCTATGATTCTTAAACTCGGCCTACATTGCTTTCGGTCTAGTACTTTAGGCCTAATACTATAGAGCTACCGAGTGAATTCAATTACTTTGGTCCGAGTGGTGGCATTATTGTTCAGCGCCATATTAAAGGTCGTGTAATGTCGGGCGGTACCTGCACAGACGTGACATTACACTTGGGCGTACTGTTCTGTGTCATCTAGCCATCTGGAGATTAATGGATCTACGATGGCAGGATTATTAGAAAATATGACTTCTGCAGTGGATTTTACGTCTTCAAGCAAATGGCCATCTCTCGCCAGATTGGCAACTCGAAGGTGGGTTAATCCTGTTTGACGCGTGCCAAGAAGTTCGCCAGGACCGCGTATTTCTAAATCCTTTTCGGCAATGAGGAAACCGTCATTACTGTGACGAAGAATTTGCAGCCGCTGTTTGCCGAGGAACCCTAATGGTGATTGGTACATCAAAACGCAATAGCTAGCCGATTGACCGCGGCCAACTCTGCCCCGTAATTGATGTAATTGTGCAAGACCAAGACGCTCAGCGTTTTCAATAATCATTAGGCTGGCATTACTCACATCGACGCCTACTTCGATGACTGTTGTCGCCACCAAAACATCCAGTTCATGATTC
>JBLHNZ010000174.1:0-7673 GCA_047623245.1 Oceanicoccus sp.
CAGGTGACACTGGATGACTATTCAGGTCAATTAAAGGTGCGTGGCAAAAGCATAAAGACCTTGTTGGAGGTACGTCAGTCGAGAGTCCATTATTTACAGGTAAACATGAAATCGTCTGACTTTAATGTGGCTAACGGGTCTCGCGGATTTACCCATAACTTTAAACAACTACTGGAATCAAGCTTACAAGGAGGGCAGTGCCCCGTGAAAGTCACCTATCAGCGGGAGGACGCGAAAGGAGTGCTCACCTTGGGCGATGACTGGCAGGTGCTGCCTAGTGACGATTTGATCGAACGTCTAAAAGACCGATTTGGCGCAGCCAATGTGCAGCTGCGTTATGACTAGAGACACGGTTGTTGACGCCATTATAAGAAAAAAGCGACGTGGTTAACTGAATTTAATGAGAAAAATATAGTGCTTTTTCCGGAAAAAATCCTGCCGACACTGTCGCCTTTTTTTACGGCGAAACGTTGGCTAATCGCTTATAGTGGGGGCGTTGATTCTCGCGTTTTACTCGACTTGTTAGTGAGGTTGAAAAAAAAAGGTAGAGGGAGTGAAACGTCATTTCCCGAGTTAGTGTTGGTTCACATAGATCACCAGATACATCCAGATTCTGGGTCTTGGGCGAAGCAGTGTAAAAATCAGGCTGAAGGGCTCGGTCTTTCCGTTAGTATTCATCGTGTCGATATCAATAATCCAGCTTTAGGAAGCTTGGAGGAAAGAGCGCGGCGGGCACGTTACGATGTTTTTGAATCACTATTGACTAGTGACGACGTATTGATGCTTGGACATCATCTCGACGACCAAATTGAAACAGCGTTTATGCGTTTATTAAGAGGTAGTGGCAGTCGTGGTATTGGCGCGATGCCACAGACTCGCTCGCTCGGAACGGGGCAACTACATCGACCGTTATTAGCGGTAAGCCGAGCGGCAATCGAAGAGTATGCTCGCGATATGGAATTGAGTTGGATAGAGGATCCAAGCAACCTGAGTAGCGACTACGATCGAAATTTTTTACGTTTACAGGTACTGCCTTTATTGGAGCGGCGCTGGCCCGAATATCGGTCCACTGTAAGCCGTGCAGCTTCGTTAAGCGAAGAGTCAGCAGTTCTTAACTCCGAGCTGGCCGCTATTGACTTTCTCTCTTTCGAATTAAAACCGGACAGCCAGTCTCTATCGATACGAGCTTTGCAAGAAGTAGGGCGAGAGCGACAAAAAAATCTTATACGGTATTGGCTTGAGCAGCGTCAGCTTTCGCTTCCCAGTTCGGCTCAGCTGGAATGCATATTAGACGAGGTTGTCTGCGCGGGTCCGGACGCGGCGCCGCTCGTGCAATGGTCTGGTGGAGCGGATGCTCGTGTTCAGGTACGTCGATTCCGGGATAGTTTGTATGTTATGAAAGCGCTCGACGCAGTCGATTCATCAATAGGCTATTCGTGGGATTTGAAGTCGGATTTGGCGATTCCAGGCGTTGGAATATTGTCTGCGGGCAAAGTGTCAGGCGTCGGTATTAGAGAGTCTTTGATAGATAGTGGAGTGGGTGTGGTCGTTCGTTTTCGGCAAGGCGGCGAACGCTGCCAGCCATGCGGAAGAGGCAGCTCTCAAACTTTGAAAAAGCTATTGCAGGAATATAGGGTGGAAACGTGGAAGCGTGATCGTATACCGTTAATATACATTAATGATACGTTGGCGGCGGTCGTAGGGTATTGGATTTGTGAAGGTTACGCCGCTAATTCTGAAATTGGCGTCAACATTACATGTGATTCAGCTGGTTGATATCCTATCGAAATATTTTTTGGATATGTTAGTATTAGCCGCCGCAATTTATATGGCCTTTATCGTTAGAACCAGTTAGAGCTACCTGGCGAATTGACAGTTCTTATGCCAGTAGGCTTTATATTATTGGAAGGACAGACCGTTGCTCCGCTGATTTAATGCTGCTGCGACGCTAACTTTCTACGGATCTTAGGCGTTTTGATTTTATTGAAAACTACATAACAGGAGAGAATTTATGGAATTAAATGGGAAGGTTGCCGTAATTACCGGTGGTGCATCAGGTCTTGGGCGTGCAACAGTTAGACGCTTTCACGCTAACGGAGCCAAATGTGTCATTTTTGATATGAACGAAGATAAAGGCAATGCTTTGGCTGCTGAATTGGGCGAAAACGTCATTTTTTGCAAGGTGAATGTAGTCGATGAAGAATCTGTAGCGGCTGGTATTGCAGCGGCAGTGAAAGCTTTTGGTACAATACATATCAATTGTAATTACGCTGGAATTGGAAACGCGAAGCGCACAATGGGTCGCAAGGGCCCTTTTCCTTTGGACGATTTCAAGTTGGTAATAAACGTCAACCTGATTGGCACTTTCAATGTGCTGCGCTTGTGCGCTGAGGTGATGTCTACCAATGACGTCGTAACAGCCGATGGTGGTCGTGGCGTTATCATCAACACAGCGTCTGTTGCCGCTTATGAAGGTCAGATTGGTCAAGCCGCCTATTCTGCGTCTAAAGGCGGTGTGGTGAGTATGACTCTGCCAATAGCGCGAGATTTATCAGTTTTGGGCATCCGTGTTAATACCATTGTTCCAGGTCTTATCGCTACTCCTTTAATGATGGGTGGAGCTGAAGAAATGACGCCTGAAATTGCAGAATTTATCAAACCTCTCGGCAGTCAAGTACTTTATCCAAAACGATTGGGCGTTGCAGACGAGATTGCGCACGTTGCACAAATGTTGGTTGAAAACGACTACATGAACGGCGAAAGTATTCGCATGGACGGTGGTATTCGTATGCAGCCAAAATGATTCCCGGGCCGGGAATTTACCTCTTTAAACGAGTGTAGATTTCGTAGAAAGACGCATGGGAAAGATTTGTGGAAGACGATGTTTAAAATAGAGCCGCCTGGCTACGAAAAGTTATCATATTCGCGGCGCGGGTAAACGGCACAAAAAATTATGGAGAGGACACGAAAATGAGAGATGTAGTCATTGTTGATTGTATTCGAACCGGGTTAGCCAAATCATTTAGAGGAACGTTCAATCTGACTCGTTCTGACGATATGTTGGCGCATTTGGCTGACCAGCTATTGCAAAGAAACCCAAAGGTAGATCCAGGTGAAGTTGAAGATCTTATCATTGGCGCCGGTGGTCAAACGGGCGAGCAGGGCGGCAATATGGCAAGATCAGTTGCCATTCTTTCTAAGCTGGGAATTAACGTTCCAGCGACAACAATAAGCCGAGCCTGTTCGTCGGGGTTAAACTCGATCGCAGTTGCGGCAAACCAGGTCGCCAGCGGATGTTCTGAAGTTGTTTTTGCCGGGGGTGTTGAATCAATTACAGGGAATACGCGTGGTACCCCTGGGCAGTCTGACCCAAATAAGTGGATCGTTGAAAACAAGCCTGATCTATTTATGCCGATGGGCGATACCGCAGAAGTCGTTGCAAAGCGGTATAATCTGAGCCGCGAATATCAAGACGAGTTCTCTTTACGTAGTCAGATTCGAACTGCAGCAGCACAAGAAGCTAACTTGTTTGCCGACGAAATTTCGCCGATGGAAGTCGAATGGTTGAAAACCGATAAAGCGACCGGTGAGTCAACTGTTGTGAAAGGTATTGTTGACCGTGACGAATGTAATCGCGCCAATACAACGATCGAAGGTCTTGGGAGTCTCAAGCCAGTATTTGACCCAGAAAGCGGGACTGTTACCGCAGGTAATTCGTCTCAGCTGGCCGATGGTGCTGCAATGTGTATTGTCATGAGTGCCGAGAGAGCAAATCAGTTAGGCTTGGAGCCTATGGGTTATTTCCGCGGTTTCGCTGTTGCCGGTTGCGAGCCCGATGAAATGGGAATCGGGCCAGTATTTGCCATTCCTAGGCTACTGAAAGCGAAAGGTTTGACAATTAGTGACATTGATTTGGTTGAACTCAACGAAGCGTTTGCTTCTCAGTGCTTATATTCACGAGATAAGCTTGAAATCGACCCTGAAATTTACAATGTCAATGGTGGGTCTATCGCGATCGGTCATCCCTTTGGTATGACTGGAACTCGACTCACTGGGCATCTGTTAAGAGAGTTGAAGCGTCGCAATAAAAAGTATGGGCTTGTGAGTATGTGTATCGGTGGCGGTATGGGTGCTGCCGGTCTTTTTGAAAGCATCTGATAATTTCAGAGATGATGGGTAATTAAGGAAGCAGTGCCGTTTTGGGTGCTGTTTTTTTTTGCCCAGTGAACGCTTGTATCAATGAGTTGTTGTTAATAGGCTAAAAAACGAAAGAGCGTTGTTATTTTGTTGAAGTCATCCAGTATCAGGGAAATGTCATGACCGAATCTGTATATGGGGAAGCTGCACATACTAAATCAGGCGCCGGCAGGCTTGAAGGCTATTCTACCTGGGAAGGACTCGATCCCTGCGAGGATTATATGGGGCCCTTCTATTTTAAGCATGAGGAAAATGGCGAGGTGAGCTGCGCATTCATCGCCGAGGTTAAACACACCAACAGCAGCGGTAAGACCCATGGTGGGCTGTTGATGACATTTGCGGATTTTTCACTGTTCGCTATTGCTCAGGATAGTCTGAATACGGGGTTTGGCGTGACAATCAGCCTGAATGGTGAGTTTGTTTCTGCGGGAAATTTGGGCGATTTTGTCGAGGCGCGAGGACGAGTTGTGCGTTCTACGCGATCGCTGGTTTTTGTTCAAGGAGAAGTTGTTGTTGGGGATAAAACGTTGCTCAATTATTCTGGTATTATAAAAAAATAGCCGTGAGAGATTTTTTTGTAAGGCGTGGTGGTTCGGCGTTTCGATTTCGGGTTCTTTACATGATTTTTGCCCTTTGTGTTCATCTGTCAATAACTGGAGCTTAGGTATGCGTTTTTTGCTAATGCTAATGACACTCTTAATGCTGCTTGCGTGCAAATCAGAAAATGAGCATTTTTGTGCTCGTTATCAGTATGTTTATGATCAGCTTTTGGCAGACGATAATCCATCCTATTCGGAGATGAGGCAACAGTTACAGTTAAACGTTGAAGATCAAAAAAAGAACAATCATCAAGCCAAATTTATGTTGTTTGTATTGGAAGATTGGAATTTGGAGATAAAACCTGAAGGAGAAGATTCAAAAGATTTTTGTATAAGGTCAAAACGCTGGGAGCAGTATCATTAATTTGGAGTCTAAGAATTAGATCAAAGGTACTTGTCACTGAAAAGTGGTTGAATAGACGATGAGCAGATAGGTTTTGTAATGTTGCGTGATATTCGTCGAAATCAAATAGGCTGCACGCTATTTGATTAATAGGGATTGAGTTGGTGATAAATTGATGTTTTTTATCTTCAATGATTGAGCCTCTTTCATAACCCTGTTAAACTGGCTTCCCATCTAAGCGGCTATGACCGGACCTGTTCAGGTCTGTTATTTTTCCCTCGGCTATACGCTACAGATAAAATTTACTGATTTATTACTACTAATTTCTCAATGAGATAGGCTTATCATGACGACTCGATTTATTTTCGTCACTGGCGGTGTTGTATCGTCTCTAGGTAAGGGTATAGCTTCGGCTTCCCTTGCAGCAATTTTGGAAGCTCGTGGTGTTAAAGTCACTATGCTTAAACTTGACCCTTACATTAACGTGGATCCAGGGACAATGAGCCCTTTTCAGCACGGAGAGGTCTTTGTCACTGACGATGGCGCCGAAACTGACCTTGATCTTGGGCATTACGAACGGTTTATTCGTACCAAAATGACCAAACGCAACAATTTTACCACCGGTAGAGTTTACGAGACCGTATTACGTAAAGAGCGTCGCGGTGATTATTTGGGCGGTACGGTTCAGGTCATTCCCCACATTACAGATGAAATCAAGCGACGTGTCATCGAAGGCGCTGGCGATGCGGAAGTGGCCATTGTTGAAATTGGCGGAACTGTCGGTGATATAGAAGGATTGCCATTTTTTGAAGCGGCTCGACAACTAAAAACGGAACTGGGTCCTAACCGGGCAATGTTGATGCACCTGACATTGGTGCCTTATATCGCCACAGCAGGAGAGACTAAAACTAAGCCGACTCAACACTCGGTGAAGGAGCTGCGGTCTATAGGCTTACAGCCTGATATTTTGCTTTGTCGGTCTGATCACGAAATAGACGAAAGTTCCTTGAAGAAAATTTCATCATTTACCAATGTTGAAGAGCAGGCAGTCATTCCTCTGGAAGATGCTGATACTATTTATCGCATTCCCGGTGCCCTGCAAAGCCGCGGTCTGGATGAGCTGATTGTCAACCGTTTCGGCTTAGACTGTGTTCCTGCTGATTTGTCTGAGTGGGACCGTGTCATTGATGGTGCGCTGCATCCAGAGAGGGAAGTTACGATCGCGATGGTCGGTAAGTATATGGAATTAATCGATGCTTATAAGTCGCTTAATGAAGCGTTGCACCATGCCGGTATTACTGAACGAACCAAGGTCAATATTCGGTATGTAGATTCCCAGCAAATAGAAGATGAAGGTATTGGCCTGCTCGAAGGAGTCGACGGGATACTCGTGCCCGGCGGTTTTGGCAATCGTGGTGTAGAGGGAAAAATTTCTACGGTTCGATATGCACGTGAACATAACGTTCCCTACCTGGGTATCTGTCTCGGAATGCAAGTAGCGGTTATCGAGTATGCACGTAATGTCGCCAACCTACCTGAAGCGAACAGTACAGAGTTTGACAAGCAAGCGCTGCATCCGGTGATTGGTCTCATTACCGAATGGATTAATTCCGATGGTGATACGGAGTCACGTGACGAAAAAGCGGATCTTGGCGGTACTATGCGTCTTGGTGGGCAAGAGTGTCGTTTGGTATCGGGTTCGAGAGTCAAAGACATCTATGCTAGTGAGCTAATTGTTGAGCGTCATCGTCACCGCTATGAAGTGAATAACAATTACTTGGAGCGTCTGCAGCAGGCAGGTTTACGTGTAGGGGGTTGGTCTGCCGATGATACTCTCGTCGAGGTTGTTGAAATTCCTGATCATCCATGGTTTGTAGCGTGTCAGTTTCATCCTGAATTCACTTCAACACCACGTGACGGTCACCCGTTGTTCAGTGGTTTTGTAAACGCAGCAAATGAATTCGCAGCCAAATAGGTTTTTTCAAGTGCTTGATAAATTAGTTAATGTCGGAAAGATAGAGGTTTCAAACGAACTTCCAATGGTATTATTCGGGGGGATGAATGTATTGGAATCTCGCGATTTAGCAATGCAAATTGCCGAACATTACGTAGAAGTTTGTTCGCGTTTGGATATTCCGTATGTTTTTAAAGCCTCTTTTGACAAAGCAAATCGCTCGTCGATACATTCCTATCGGGGCCCAGGGCTAGAAGAAGGTTTAAAAATCTTCCAGGAAATCAAATCGACTTTTGGTATACCTGTCATTACGGATATCCACGAAATTGCTCAGGCGAAGCCGGTAGCAGAAGTATGCGATGTTATACAATTGCCGGCCTTTCTCGCCCGGCAAACTGATTTAGTTGAAGCAATGGCCTTAACCGGCAAACCTATTAATATAAAAAAGCCACAGTTTTTAAGTCCCTCTCAAATGAAAAATATCGTCGATAAATTTGCTGAATGTGGAAACGACAAGGTGATGCTGTGCGAGCGAGGCAGCAACTTCGGTTACGATAATTTGGTTGTCGATATGCTGGGC
>JBLHNZ010000175.1:0-7661 GCA_047623245.1 Oceanicoccus sp.
TATACCCCCCCCGGTGAATTAATTCGCCTACTTCGCGAACAGCACATTCTTTTCCCTGTTCGTTGACAATATAGAGCTCAACATCAGCAATCGCCTTTCCAATGGACTCCGGTCTGATCTTCACCTGCGCAGGATCTAGATACGTTGACCGGAAGGCTTCCGTCAGCCCATGCATCGAATAGAAATCGGCCTGCGGAAAAGTCACTTCGCAATCGTCAATCATTTTTGTGGTAACTTTACCTCCGGAGGCGGTAATAGTTTTAACATGAGAGAACAGTTCAGAACTTGGAATTCTTTGCGCGCCGTCATCAAAAATTTGAGAGATATTAACCGGCATCAACGGCAAAACGGTGATTTGGTCGTTAATCAAATGATTGAAAAAATCCTCGGGTAAAATGAATCGATGCAACGCCAATGTTGCCTTATTGAAAAGCGTACAAAAAATTTGGTTTAAGCCATAATCCAAATTAAAGATCAGCAACCCTGAGATAACATCTTCTTCGGCCAACTTCAAATATTGTGACACAACGCGGGCTGAATCGATCAAATTTCTATGTGAAATAACTATACCTTTTGGCGTCCCAGACATTCCGAAAGAGTATGTGATAACGGCGTTGTCATGACCATTGATATCGCAAACATAGGGTTTATTGTAATATTTATAAATCTCTTCGAAAGAGGCGATTTCTTTGCTCGCTGTTTCATAGGAAATAATATGACCATCAAACTCAATTTCCTCAATACTTTCCAGCTTTAGTTTGTCGGTAATAATACACTTTATGTCGCAATCTTTAATGATGTACTCAACTTGTTCCGGCTTTAGCAATTTCGTCAGCGGAACCAATATGTAGTCTGTCGACAATATAGCAAGTACAGCAACGACCTGTTCGATGCCTTTATTTGAATAGAGACCGATACGTGAATCTTTCGGTAGACCCAGTTCCTTAAGATAGAAGGCAACCTGATTTGTTTTCTCAAACAACTCCTCGTAAGTGATTTTTTTATCGTTAAAAACCAGGGCAATTTTGTCGCTGTGAGTTTCTACCGCTTCTTCGATGAGCGCCCTTATACAGTTTATTGACATAGTTCTTTTTCCTTTGCGCCAAGCGTCCAGATGTCGTAATTACTATCTAAAATGGTCTTCGGGTTATGATCTGAAGTGAGTATTTTTTTGTAGAAGAATGAAACGATTACGTCGATCTCCGCCACTGTTAATACTTTGGTAATACCCCCGGTAAAAACAATAGAGTTGATAGCGAGCAACTTCAGATTGACATAAGATTTTTGATAATGAGACATCTTGCATAAGACAAGAAAAATGGCCAACTGCATCAATACTTTTGTCGCTTTCTCTCCTTGCTCAACAAAAATATTTTCTGTCACTTTAAGATACGTCAATAGCTCATACACGAACTCATTATTTTGAGCCGCAAAAATAAGAGACTGCTTTGACTTGTATACGCCTAGTTTTTTAAAAACCAATCGATCGTATTCATTTTTAGTCACGATATTGTCGTCGACCAAATCTTTTGAATAGTGAACATCAGTGGTGGCACCACCGATATCGAGAAGAATAAATGGGTTGGCGACAACAAACTTCGCATCGATAAACGGCAACGCTTTATTAACAATATATGGCGTCGAAAATATTTGGTTGTCAGTAATATCGTAAAGATGTTTGATATCTTCCTTACCTTCAATATCCAGTTGGTAAAGATTCGTTAAGTATTCCCTCAGGTCATCTTCGACGATGTGTAATCTGTTATCGACTATATTGGGCAAAACCACTAGATTTTTAATATTGTCTTGCAGCGAGGAAGCTTCTTGCTCACTGCCGACGAAAACGATGTTGGAGTAATTTACCTGAGACAAATAGTCATATAAATGTTGACCGAATATTCCTCCATGACTATTAATACCGCCGACAACAATAACGACGTCAATCAAGTCGCTAGGCACCGAATACTCTTCAATATTTTGATAAAGTATCGTATCAATAATATTAATGCCTGAATTAAAGGCAATATTAGTGGCATACTTCAATGAGAATGATTTTGTAATACCGATAATGAGAGTACTTAAGCCACCGTTGGCCGACGAGCAGATATGCACATCGCTTTTTTCAAAGCGATTAATCGTGGCCCCACACTTGTGCACTAAGTCATCTAGAATATCTTTGTTAAAATCGCGAAAATGCTGCTCAATATGCTCAGACGTGCTGACTTTGAAGTAGGTACTGCCAACATCTATAAGTAACTTTTCCTTATCCTGGCTCATTGCATTATCCCTATATCGTGAATGATATCATTAACGATACTTGTCGTATCTTTGTTCAAATCGCATTGCGCCTTTTCGTATTCATAACAGCGGTCGGGTATGGGCACGCTGCCTCTTTCAATAATTCTGATATTTTTCTTGGCATCTCTGACCGTAATCATTTCGTTGTGGTTAATGATATGCGGTGAAAAAGGCACGTCGATAATACCGTTTTTAATGGAGTTAAAGACTTTCCGCCATAAAGTGTCTGCGGGGTCATTAAACACGGCTTCCATGATGGCATTCACTTCTAACGTAAGAATTTCCTCTTCTTCCTCGTCCACCACATTGGGCAAGCCATGCAAAATTCCCAGTGTATACTGAGTATCAGCCACGGTTTTAGCGTTGGCTTCTTTCGTTGGAATGCCCGTAGCCTCTTCTCTAGTCTTGGTAATAATTTTGTCGGCACCCACCATCGATGCTATCACCGTCGACAAATTAATGAGCTGTTCGGCAAAGTTTTTATTGGTAGGAAAGGCCCCCATCCACTGATGGTAAACCAAGTTAACTACCGCGTCGGCGCAATCAATTTGCTCGGCATAGTACTTAGCTAATTTTTTGAGTACTGTACCCGTAACAATATCTTGCGTCATCGAACCCTGCTGGGAAAATGACACCGAAAATGACTTAACGCCCTCTTCTAACGAGAGCAACATTTCCAATAATTGAATAACGATAGTAATAGAAGGCGGTACTAACGTTGCCGACAGGGGCCCAAAGGATTCTCGATTAATGGGTTCATTCAGTTTTGAATAGTTTGCGCACACACGCTCAACATACTTCCAATACAAAAAGGCTTTGTCCAGAGGGAAGTTTTTTGAATACGGCAATAGATAGGTAATGGGACCACCTTCTATTTCAAAAATACCGGAGGCAATTGCAGTTTCGATAAGTAATCTGGCGTCGGGTGTGCCATGGCGTAAACTGACGGGTTTATTAAAATGCGTTATCATTTTGCGGGTTGTACGATAACCGTGAGTCACCAGAGGGTAACCATTGAGCATATCCATGTCGTTCTCTTCGCTCAACCGAAGCATTTTCTTTGCCGTCGCATAGTCGTTAAGCCGAGTATTTGAATCAATCGTGAGCGGCAATACATCGACATTGGCTTTGACAAAAAACTCATAAAGGGCAAATTGCTGCTTATAGGTAGGAAAACCCCCTCGAGGCTGAACGAGCATTTTCTTTTTTTGCTTGAAATGATGGGAAATGAACAGATCTTTACTGGCATTTTTTACAAACTCAGCCACTTCGGCAAAATCGAATGCATCAACATACTCATTACTAAGAATGATTTCTCTTTCTTCTTGTAGCAAACTCATTATTTATTTCTCTCTTCGATATATGCTTCGAGTGAATTTAGCCCCGTATTTAAGTCTACTTGGTGACACACTAGATCAAAGCCATAATTTTTGTATCTCGGGATAATGTCTTCTGCTTTGCCGCTACCAACCACTAAGTTTCCACCAATCATCATGACGAGGTCTCCCAGATTCTTGTATTTTTCTTTTAGTGGTTTAATTTCGCGACTCCAACCTTCGGCCTCACCATTCAGTGAGGAAATGAGTAGAATTTCTGCTCCGGTTTCCACGACAGCATCAAAAAATTCTTCGAGATACGTATTTACACCCAAATTGAATACTTCGTATCCTCTGGCGTGCAGAGAAAGCTCCATTAAACGATTAGCGACCACATGAATATCGTTCCCAATTACACCTGTTACTACCTTCATAAATTTTTACGCCCCGAGTATTTATGGGTGCAATGATACCAAATGTTTGTCCAAAAATGGCATTGGGGTGCTAGAATGCCGAATTAATTCTTCAATTTGGAAGCACTTATGGCCTTTTTTACTGCAGATATCTGCGATGAACACAGCGACAAGGTATTTGTATTAGATTCAGGGTACAAAAACTATGGAGGCGCAGAAAAATGCGAAGGCCGAATAGTCACCCTCAAACTGGATAGAAATAATTCAGATCTCATTAAACTGCTCAGAGACGAAGACGGCGCGGGGAAGATAGCGGTGGTCGATGTCGATAAAGCCTATTTTGCAGTCGTAGGTGAAAACTTAATGAAGTTTGCGCACGACAGTAACTATGCTGGGATTGTGGTTAATGGATATATCAGAGACACCCATCAGATTAAGGATATTCCGGTCGCCCTTTATGCACTTGGAACTTGTCCACGAAAGTATATTCCCACCACGTCAGGCAACAGGAATATCCCTATTTCTTTTGGTGGTATTGACTTTAATAACGGCGACTACCTTTATGCCGATACAGACGGTGTCATTGTAACCCCTGACAAAATTGCCTAGCGTGCTTCAATGATCGTTAGTCTCTTCTCACGAACGCGGTAAAGAATCTATGCCGGTTAATGCATCGCCACGTTATTCAGCGATCAATTAACGCGGCATCGAGCCCTGAACATCCAGCTTTCTACAATATTTTAGCAATAGATTGCGCTAAATAGTCAACATTTTTAGGCGATATTGCAGCAATACTGATACGACTGGACCCGACGATATAGATGCCAAACTCATCTTGTAAACGTTGCACCTGATCCTTGTCGATACCTAAGAATGAGAACATGCCATTTTGCTTCGTGATAAAGCCAAAATCCTGCGTTACCCCGTGCTCAATGAGTTTGTCGACCAACAAATGACGCATACCACTAATTCGATCACGCATTTCTGTCAGCTCTCCATGCCATTGAGCAGTTAGCTCACCAGAGCTCAATATGGTTTCAACAATGGCCGCACCGTGCGCCGGCGGCATGGAATAATTAACGCGTACAACGGGAAGTAATACCGAATTGATAATATCAGCAGCGCTAGCGGTTTTCCCAATAATCGAGCAAGCGCCAATACGCTCTCGATATAAACCAAAGTTTTTCGAACAAGAACTACAGATAATCATTTCGTCGACAGCGTCAGCCATCAACCGCAAACCATACGCGTCTTCATCCAAGCCTTGGCCAAATCCTTGGTAAGCCATGTCAATCACTGGCATAAACCCAATCTGCTGAGTGATCTCCGCCACCTCACGCCACTGTGCCGGATTTAGGTCCATGCCACTAGGGTTATGACAGCAAGCGTGAAATAACACTGCATCACCTTTAGGAATTTGCTTTAAGGCCGCAACCATCGCAGAAAAATCCAAGCATTTGTTTTCATAATCGTAGTAGGGGTAGGTTTTGACGTTCAAACCTGCAGCCGTAAAAACGCCTTGATGATTTGCCCAAGTCGGGTTGCTCACCCAAATTGTGCCACCTGGAGTACAGGTGTTAATAAATTCGCCAGCAACACGCAAGGCGCCTGTTCCACCCGGTGTTGAAATCGTTCGTATGCGGTTTTGGCTAACAACACGATGATCACCTAAATTCAGTGCGGTTATTTTTTCATTAAATAATGCAGAACCCGCCGAACCGATATAAGCCTTGCTTGTTTCGTTTTCAATTCGGTATGTTTCAGCAGCTTTAACACAATCTAAAACGGGTGTGTGACCATTTTCGTCCTTGTAAATACCTGCGCCTAAATCGATTTTATTAGGATTGCCATCGGCTTTAAATTTCACGGACAAACCCAATATCGGATCGGCGGGTAGTTGCTTTAGCTGTGAAAACATGAGAATTGATACCTTTTTGGTTGTAAAGTGAAAAGTCTAAACGATTTTGAAAAATCAAATCAAATCAAACACTATCAGAACCTGCAACAATGAGCTAATGGATCATTCGATTTTTGATACTAGCTTAGGTTCTCTCATAGACGCCAATCAATTTGACTATTTTGGCGTCGGTCTGTGAAAAAGAAAACCGGGGAAGTTTTATAGATCCCCTAGCTCTCTTCCTACATTCGCTTGCGCTGCTGCAATACGAGCTACAGGTACCCGGTACGGACTGCACGACACGTAGTCGAGCCCAAGGTCGTGACAAAATTGTATCGATCGTGGATCACCGCCGTGTTCTCCGCAGATGCCATACTTAATGCCCTTTTTACGCGCGCGACTCTCCGTTACGGCAATTTCCATGAGTCGCCCTACCGCACGTTGATCGAGGGATACAAAAGGATCGCTCTCCACGAGTTTCTTCTCAAGATACTGCGGTAGAAATTTCCCAACATCGTCTCGCGAGAATCCGTAGGTCATTTGAGTGAGATCGTTAGTACCAAAACTCATGAACTCGACTTCCGGCGCAAGCCTGTCCGCCCCCAAGGTCGCGCGCGGTGTTTCCATCATGGTACCGACTTTATAGGGAATGGAAATTTGTTTTTCTTGCAGCACTTTCTGAATACCGTTATCGACAATGCTATTGACCAATCGAATTTCCCGCACATTGACCACCAACGGAATCATTATTTCAGGAAAAGGCTTCAAGCCTTTTTCCGCAGCTGTAACGGCGGCGCTTATGATGGCATGAACCTGCATTTCTGTGATTTCAGGATAAACAACAGAGAGACGACATCCGCGGAAACCTAGCATCGGATTGACCTCTTTGAGACTTTCCGTGCGCTCCCTAATCTCATCGGCTGGCTTACCGATACGTTCGGCCAAAGCTACGATTTCCTCTTCGCTGTGAGGTAAAAATTCGTGCAACGGCGGATCGAGCAGCCGAATGGTCACTGGTAGTCCGTCCATCTCCTCAAAAAGAGCCAGAATATCGTCGTGTTGAAACTTCAGTAGCTTGTCCAAATACGTTTGCCGCTCTGCAACGGTTGCCGACAAAATCATGCCGCGCATAACATCGATACGCCCTGCCTCAAAAAACATATGCTCCGTCCGACACAAGCCGATACCTTCAGCGCCAAGCTCTCGTGCTTTGGCAGCATCCTCGCGCGTTTCAGCATTAGCCCTGACTTTCAGACGACGATTCTTGTCCGCCCATGATAAAAGAGTCTGGAAATCGTCGCTATTGCTCGCTTCGATTTTTTCGATATCGCCCAACATTACGTCACCAGCATTGCCGTCGAGGGTAATGATATCGCCCCGCTTAATGACCATGCCGTCTCTTGTAGTGATCGTACCTGCGCTATCGTTTATCGACAGGCTTCCGCATCCGGTGATGGCACACACGCCCATCCCTCTGGCAACGACAGCAGCGTGAGATGTCATTCCGCCGAATGCTGTCAATATGCCTTCAGATACCTTCATGCCCTGAATATCTTCCGGTGTTGTCTCTCGTCGCACCAAAATAACCGTGGTCCCATCGGCGGCTATCTCAACGGCCTCTTCAGCGGAAAACACAACCTTACCCGTTGCACCCCCCGGACTAGCGGGCAAACCCGAAGCGACAATATCCCGTTTGAACTCCGGATTTACCATTGGGTGTAAAAAGGATTCTACGTG
>JBLHNZ010000176.1:0-7647 GCA_047623245.1 Oceanicoccus sp.
TTCAGGTAGCTGTAATTCTTCTGAAATTTGAGCAAATGAAGAGCGTGAGACAAGAAGTAATACACTTAAAAGACAAACCCGGATTATTCTGGATATTCGTACCAAGCTACAAGTTCCTTATAAAATGTGACTTATTGATTAGTTAGATTAATTTCGAAATTCGATGAATGAGTCGGTAGTAACTCTTTAACATCATTGATTATTTGTAGTTTACGTCATTTTTTAGCACCGTTGATGCTATTTGAGCCTGTTCAGCAGGTAGTGACTCCCAATAATGTTTCAGTACTTTGCGGCAATATAACACGACACAGGCAGATATAGTGCATGCGTCGGCCGTAGGAAACTGTGGCCTTGAACATTGGACAAGCGATCGTCCAATAAATTCTTTAATCACGAGAGACTATCTAACTTGGGTCTCGTCGATCATGGCGTTATAATGATAGGCTTAATTCACTATCGATCGAGTGCGCAATGTCGGAAGTCGTAAAAGAAGTTGATGCCACGGGGCTCACCTGCCCAATGCCACTGTTAAAAGCAAAGCAAGCTTTAAACAGTGTCAATAGTGGGGATCAAATCAAGGTTCTCTCAACAGATCAGGGCTCGTGGCGAGATTTTCATGTGTTTGCCGAACAAAGTGGTCACAAGCTGATTAATAGCGCAGCAGATAATAATATCTACACCTATTGGCTGGAAAAGAAATAGAACTCCTTTTTGGGTAAGCCTATCGCCGGAGCGCGAGTATGAGTAATAATACATAATTATGTGTTATTACTTGATTTCAGAAATGTCTCCCATCGCCCCGTTTAGTTGGCGACTTCCTAATAGAGAAAAATATGTTCAAAGTATTAAGAAAATGGCTCGATCGAGTATTTGTTGAAGACGAGTCAATTGTTTTGTTGTTAATGATTATGTTTGGATTATTAACAATAATTACAATGGGTAACGTGTTAGCTCCGGTCATCACCAGTATTATATTAGCCTTCATGATGCAGGGTCTAATTGTCTTACTTGTCGAGAGAAATATCCCGTCCTGGCTAGCTGTTAGTATCGCTTTTGTCGTGTTTGTTGGCAGCTTTTTTATGGCACTGTTGGTAGTCCTCCCTTTGGCATGGAATCAAATGGCGACACTATTTAACGAGTTGCCGGGAATGATGACGGAGTGGCAGCAATTGATGCTTGTACTTCCAGACAGATACCCAGCAATTTTTAACGAAGAGCAAATACAAGAGTGGACAATGTTGGCCCGATCCGAACTGGGGCAGTTGGGCCAGCTTGCTCTGTCATTTTCTATTTCGAAATTACCTAATGTCGTTGCAGTGCTTATCTATCTTGTCTTAGTGCCTATTTTGGTGTTCTTCTTTCTGAAAGATAAAGAAGTTCTCTTGTCATGGCTGAGTTCATTTTTGCCTGAAAAGCGCCCAATGCTGCACAAAATTTGGCATGAAATGAATGATCAGGTCGCCAATTATGTAAGGGGTAAGGCCATTGAAATAGTTATCGTTGGTGGTATTTCATATATAGTTTTTGTGTACTTCGGGCTGAACTATGCGGCTCTTCTCGGTTTGTTGGTTGGGCTGTCGGTCGTTATACCCTATATCGGCGCCGCAGTGGTTACGATTCCGGTTGCGATGATTGGTTATTTTCAATGGGGTTTTGGTTCAGACTTCATGACTTTGATGATCGTATACGGGATCGTTCAGGCATTAGACGGAAATGTGCTCGTTCCTCTGCTTTTTTCGGAAGCAGTGAATCTGCATCCGGTCGCCATTATTTTGGCTGTTTTGATATTCGGAGGCTTTTGGGGATTATGGGGTGTGTTTTTCGCGATACCGCTAGCTACCTTGATTAAAGCCGTTTTGAATGCGTGGCCAGTTTTCCACGATGCGAACTCAATTGCGGAACATAAACCGACTTGACTCGAACCCCACCACTTGAAAAGCCAAGTCACTGACGTAACCGATTTATGTGATCGAGATTTAAAATGTAATTCGAAGGTGCTTTCTCGCTCGCTCGCAAAGATAAGACGGATATCAGTCGCTAATTGACGGAAACGACACTTCTGTCGCCTTTGTGTTACGTGCTATATAATTCGGAAGTAGAAAATAGGAAATTCACTAGAAATTCATGTCATTGATACTAAACTATGGATAAGACATGGTTATGTCATCCGGTTAGCGGGGAATTTGAGTTTAGTTACCAATTAACTGCGAAATATCAGGATAGTTGTTATTCTAGAGTACCAAGGAGGTTTTGGTGATATGAGTACACTGGCTGACGTTTATGTTAGCTAGGTACGAAAACAGTTCGTTATACAAACCCCGAAAAGACTACAAGGTCTGTCTAAATTCGATGGCTAGATACTAGTAGTATATTAAGAATAAAAGACAGGTTTATTGTAGAAAGCTCTGTTTCGATTGTTTTCCATTAACCAAAGGTTGGGTTTACTAGTGCAAGAAGCGTTAATAGTTGACGATTCAAAAACAGCTCGGGCTATTCTTCGTAATAAGCTGTTAAAGCAGAATATTGCCGTTGCTATGGTCGAATCAGGCGAAGAAGCATTACTGTATTTGCGCGACAATCATCCTGATATGATTTTTATGGATCACATGATGCCGGGAATGGATGGATTTGATGCTGTTAAAGCAATTAAATCGAATCCCAAAAACTCTTCTATACCTATCGTTATGCATACGACTAAACAAGGCGATATTTATATTGGGCAGGCAAAAGCTTTGGGAGCCGCAGACATACTACCTAAACCCGGTACCGACCAAGATTTGCTGAAGGTCCTTGATCGCTTGCGCGCCGCAGCAAAGAACATAAAGAATAGTGAACCCAGGGTCGAAATTGTCAGCTTGGATCAAGACGGCGATCAAGTTTTTCAAGATAACAACAAAGACACAGAGTTTAATGGAGATACACAACAAAAGCGTGAGGGTAACGCTAAGTTGAATAGACCATCTCCTCTAGTGTCTACCCATTCCAACGGTTCAGCATTCATTGACGCTCCCTTTCAGGGCGAGGGCCGCGACAAAAACATGGATGCGGAAGTGCCTTTTTTGGGAACGTTTCGCCAGTGGCTCATTGCGACAATTTGGCTTTTTCCGATAGTGTGGCTTCTCTGGTTATATTTGCCCGCGCAAGAACAGCTGAGTGCCAATGTTATTGAAAAGCAAGAGCTTTACAGAACAATACAGTGGGTGCTCAACAAGCAGGCGAGTTATGACTACGGAGAAATTCCTAATAGCGGCGCTCGGTTAGGTTTGCTCCAAGATTTGGTGCCTCAGTTAGCTACTGCAAATTTTGAAGGCGTGGTGCAAATGGAAGGTCACGTCGGAGCGTTTTGCTTGTCTCAAGTCTTATTGGACGATGGATCCCCAATTAGTATGCTGCCTGAGTACGACTTGCCTGTGAGCGAATGCACGAGTATTGGTTCTTCTGTCCGACAGGCACTTCAATTATCGGTCAAGGAAAGTCCTGAATTTAGCCGTTTTTTGGAATCCGCTACATCGCTTTACCCAAAAATTAGAATTGAAATTATCCCCCTTGGAGCTTCCCAGCCAGCCTATTCTTATCCAGCTGATCTAGACAGTGTAACAGCGGGCGTTTGGAATGAAATTGCTCTAGCTAATAACAGGGTGCGTTTTACTCTGTTACCGGCGATACCTATTTTTTGACCATATAAATTGTCGATACACAGTGTCTCCTACTCGTCCGGCAAGGCAAACAAACGAACCTACAATTAATGTAATTAAATTAAATTTTTTCTTGATGACTGACACTAAAATAGACTAATATTTAACGTAGTTAAATTTTGATTGGAGCAGTGTCTTTCCAGTAAGGACATCTTCGGCCTGACGAATTCGCTTGATCTCAGTATATTGGGTGGTTGTTAGACAAGTCTGACAAGACTTTTGTTTTGCGAGTATCGGTGACAACATACTGTGTATTGGCTATATGTTGTGTTTTTAAAGAGCGACGGACTTTAATTGCAGCTATTTGGCATAATCACGTATTAGTCTCTGGATGTTTAATCTTCTGGACGAGAATACTTATTTTCTGTTGAGGCTGCTTAGAATTCGCTAGCGCTACTTTGTGAGTCTATAATCTGTAGGCTGACAACAGACATCATTCAATGCAGTGAATTAATATTTATATTTAAGGAAAGTATATGCAAGATATCGATCCGACCGAAACCGCTGAATGGCTTGATGCCTTGGATGATGTTTTGCGACAAGATGATTATGGTCCGAAAAGAGCAAGCTTTTTGCTTAAAGTACTTGCAGAGCGAGCTGCTGAATCTGGAGGGCAGGTTCCATCCGCAATAACCACACCGTTTCGGAATACGATTAAACCTAGAGACGAGACCCCGATGCCTGGTGACCTGTTTATCGAGCGCAGAATCCGGTCGATTATACGGTGGAACGCCCTCGCGATGGTGATGCGTGCAAATGATAATGACGAAGGCCTGGGCGGGCATATATCATCGTTTTCGTCGTCGGCAACTTTATATGATATTGGATTCAATTATTTTTTTAAGGGTAGCGATGCCTCGCCTGGAGACCTGATATATTATCAGGGGCACTGTGCTCCAGGAATGTATGCTCGCTCGTATCTAGAAGGCCGGTTAACTGAGAATCAACTCGATAATTTTCGGCGTGAGGTTGGCGGGAATGGTTTATCCTCATATCCCCATCCATGGCTAATGCCTGACTATTGGCAATTTCCAACGGTTTCAATGGGGCTTGGTCCCATTCAGGCAATCTACCAAGCACATGTTATGAAATACCAACAAAGCAGGGAGTTGGTAGAGAATAGCGGGCGTAAGGTCTGGGCTTTTCTAGGTGACGGAGAGTGTGATGAGCCCGAGTCTCTAGGCGCGATCTCACTAGCAGGTAGGGAGAAATTAGATAATTTGATTTTTGTTGTTAACTGTAACCTCCAGCGATTGGATGGGCCGGTGCGAGGAAATAGCAAAATAATACAAGAGTTAGAGGGTGTTTTTCGCGGAGCAGGATGGAATGTTATTAAAGTCATTTGGGGACGTCTGTGGGATGTCTTACTGGAGCGAGATTCAAGCGGACTGTTAAAAAAACGCATGAACGAAGTTTGTGACGGGGAACTGCAAAACTACAAAGCAAATGGTGGCGCATACACTCGTGAACATTTCTTCGGTAAATACCCAGAGCTATTGGAACTGGTCAAAGATTTGTCTGATGACGAAATCATGCGCCTAAATCGAGGAGGACACGACCCTTATAAGGTTTACGCCGCTTACTCTCAAGCTGTTGCCCATACAGGTCAACCCACTGTTATTCTCGCGATGACGGTCAAGGGGTATGGAACCGGAGCTGCCGGAGAGGCTCAGAACGAAACCCACTCGCTGAAAAAACTGGATATTGAAAGTCTGAAAAAATTTCGTGATCGTTTTGCGATTCCCATTAAAGATGAGGATCTAAAGGACGTTCCCTATTATAAGCCAGCAGCTGATAGTCAAGAAATGATCTATATGATGAATCGACGTCAAAACCTGGGAGGTTGTATTCCGGCGAGAACGGCCGATTTTGACGCTCTGGAAACACCGGCGCTGCAGGAGTTTAAAAGCCAGTTAAAAAGTTCTGGCAAGCGGGAAATATCGACAACCATGTCATTTGTAAGAACACTATCTACATTGACAAAAAATAAGCTGATTGGGGAGCGTGTTGTCCCTATTGTTCCAGATGAGGCACGCACATTTGGAATGGAGGGAATGTTTCGACAGTTAGGTATTTATTCGTCGCAGGGACAAAAATATGTGCCACATGACTCGGACAATATTATGTTCTATAGGGAGGATAAAAAAGGACAAATATTAGAAGAAGGTATCAACGAAGCGGGGGCATTTTCAGCTTGGCTGGCCGTTGCTACGTCCTACAGTAATCATGGGTATCCCATGATCCCATTCTATATCTTCTACTCGATGTTTGGTTTTCAGCGCATAATGGATTTGGCTTGGGCTGCTGGAGACGCGCAGGCCCGTGGTTTCTTGATGGGAGCTACTGCTGGACGCACGACTCTGAACGGCGAAGGATTACAGCACCAAGACGGACATAGCTTGCTTATGGCGAATATGATCCCTAATTGTGTAGCCTACGATCCTGCGTATGCTTATGAATTAAGTGTCATTATTCAAGATGGCCTTCGAAGAATGTATAGCAGTAAAGAAAACTGTTTCTATTACATAACGCTAGCCAATGAGAATTATCACCAACCCGATATGCCTGAAGGTGTCGAAGCAGGGATTATACAAGGGATGTACTTGCTTGAAGAAGCACAGCCGGATGATAAACTTGTTGTTCAGCTGATGGGTGGAGGCTCCATTCTTCGTGAGGTGCGCGAAGCTGCAATAATTTTAAGAGAAGAATACGGCGTCGGAGCAGATGTATGGAGTATGACTAGCATCAATCAACTTCGCCAAGAGGGGCTATCCTGCGATCGTTGGAATTTATTGAATCCAGAGTCACCTTCTAGAAAGTCTTATGTAGAGCAGCAGCTTGAAGGGCGTTTGGGTCCTGTCGTGTGCGCAACAGACTATATTAAGTCCTACGGAGAACAGATTGCCCCGTTTATTCGCAGCCAATATCGTGTATTAGGTACAGACGGCTTTGGGCGCTCTGATACCCGTAGCGAACTTAGGCGCCACTTTGAAGTCAGTCGTCATTTTATTGTTATAGCAGCCTTAATGTCTTTGGCTGACGAAGAAAAAATAGAAAGAAAAATAGTCAGCCAGGCTTATGTGAAATTTGGCTTGAGTACTGATAAACCTGATCCGGTTAAGTGTTAGTCGGCTCCATCTACGCTTAAATATGTAGAGGTTTGTTGAATACGATGGTGAGTATTTTTTTTTGCGTCCGCTTATGTTTAAGCTTGGATCAATGAATATGGGAAAAATCTGTGAGTAAGGAAAACATTAAGGTTCCAGATATCGGTGGCATAGAAAATGTAGAAGTCATCGAAGTTTGTGTGTCCGTTGGCGATCAGGTGGTGGCAGAAGATTCTTTGGTCGTTTTGGAGTCAGACAAGGCATCTATGGAAATCCCGTCTCCGGTCTCTGGAACTATTACTTCGATAAATGTTGTAGAAGGTGACCTGCTGTCAGAAGGTGACTCGATTTTGGAAATATTGATTGACTCAAAAGGAGTAGCCGCAGAAGTAAAAGCAGACTTACCAGAGAAAGAAGCTTCTCCGCTTGCAGATAGTCGCTCTATCGATACGCAGCAAGACAAAGGACGCGCCGTAAATGTGGATGATTTAGCAAGCGCGGGTTCTACAATTGTCGAGAAAATCTTCATTCCTGATATAGGTGAAGCCGACAATGTAGAGGTGATCGAGGTCTGTGCTAATATCGGTGACGATATTAGCGAAGGCGATTCACTCATCGTACTAGAGACAGATAAAGCTTCGATGGAAATTCCTTCTCCCAGAAGTGGAAAGGTGGTGGCGATTTTTGTAAAAGAGTCAGATGTTGTCGTGCAGGGTATGCCAATTCTAGACCTGGAATACAGCTCTAACGAACAAAAAAAGGGAGGTGCTGTCGAAGAAAAATTGGCGGCTCACCCAAATACCAGTAACCTAGAACTGCAAAATAAGGCTATAGAATCTAAAGAG
>JBLHNZ010000177.1:0-7634 GCA_047623245.1 Oceanicoccus sp.
CTCTTCTATTGGGCAAACCCTTAAACGTTTTTGGTTTAGTCATTGGGCATTGGATTGGCTCTACGACCACCTATTTGTGAAACCTTACTATGGACTTTCATCGATGTTGAGTTCCGAACCTGTGGATAGCGTTTATAATTTAGTCGTCTCGCTTAGCCGCAAGCTAAATGACTGGTTAAGCCAGTCTCAAAGCGGACGAATGCGAGGATATATAGTCAGCATGGTGTTCGGCTTGATATTCGTAATAGCTTTGTCTCTGGGAGTTCTGTGATGGTGATGGTCAACCTGATTGTAATCCTCCTAGCCGGCGGTGTATTAGCTGTTTTATCGGAGAGAATTCATCAAAACGCACCACGCTGGGTTGCGTTGGCAGTCGTCGCTGTTGACCTGGTGTATCTTGCAAGCCATTTATTGGCCATAGGGGGTGCGGATCTTTTTCAGGTTCCTGACCCAGGCAACCCCAGTAGTTGGCTTATGCATTATTCCGTACCATGGATACCGGCTTTTGGTATCAGTATTGAGCTAGCTATGGATGGACTCAGCTTGCTAATGGTGTTGCTCACTCTGGTGCTGGGAGCAGTTGCTATCAGCTCGTCCTGGACCGATGTGAAAACTCATCGAGGTTTTTTCGAAGCGAATTTATTGTGGACATTGGCGGGTGTGTTAGGCGTATTTTTGTCGCTTGATCTGTTTCTGTTTTTTTTGTTCTGGGAAGTAATGCTCATTCCTATGTATTTCATGATTGCAATTTGGGGACACGAAAAACGCGCTTACGCCTCCATGAAGTTCTTTATCTTCACTCAGGCTAGCGGTCTTTTGATGTTGGTTGCGATATTGGGTTTGGCAACGGTTTATCATACAGCGACGGGTCAATGGAGCTTTAGTTATTTTGATTTATTGAATACCAAGATGGACGAGCAAACGGCCTATTGGCTGATGCTAGGATTCTTCGTCGCCTTTGTTGTTAAGTTGCCGGGGTTTCCGTTCCACACTTGGTTGCCCGATGCGCATACTCAAGCGCCTACTGCGGGTAGTGTGATTCTGGCCGGTATTCTGCTAAAGACGGGCGCCTATGGATTGATTCGTTTTGCCGTGCCATTATTTCCGCAGGCATCAATGGACTTTTCGCAGGTCGCTATTATTCTTGGTGCGGCCGGTATTGTGTATGGCGCGGTGTTGGCCTTTGGCCAGACCGACTTTAAGCGACTAGTCGCCTATAGCAGCGTCAGTCATATGGGGTTTGTGTTATTGGGTGTTTATGCCTGGAATGAGTTGGCTCTTCAGGGTGCAGTGATGCAAATGGTCGCTCACGGATTTAGCACAGCAGCCTTGTTTATGATTGCAGGGTCACTTCAGGAACGTCTCCATACACGGGATATGCGCAAAATGGGGGGCTTGTGGCAAAACATGCCGCGGATGGGTGCTGTTGCGATGTTCTTCGTGGTGGCATCACTGGGTCTTCCCGGTTTGGGGAATTTTGTAGCAGAGTTCCTAATACTAGTGGGCCTGTTTCAGGTCGACCCCTGGATGACAGTAATAGCTGCCTTGGGTTTGATTACCGGAGCGGCTTATTCGCTCATATTGATGCAACGTTCTTTTCAAGGTACTCCTGATGATAGCCGAAATGTAAGCGATTTTGGCGCTCGGGAAATGTTCACCATGGGGGTCATGATGGCTGCTCTTGTTTGGCTAGGTATCTACCCGCAACCGGTTTTGGATATTGCAGAACCTGTGCTGCAAAGCTTGCTAAGTCTAACTTCTGTTCAGAATATAGCTCTTGTGGAGGTAATGCAGTGAATAAGGACCAGATCCTCGCATTAATGCCGATCATTATTTTGTCGGTGACGGCGATAGTACTCATGCTGCAAGCGTCGGTAAAGCGCAATCCTTCGGTGGCTTGGGTAATAACCGGGACCGGCATGTTAGCCGCACTGTGGGGGGCGGGTTACGCCAGAGGGCTGGTTCAACAAGTCACACCGCTTATTATTGTTGACGACTGGGGGTTGATGTTTAGCGTGTTGATTTTGATTGCAGGTATGGTGACCCTAATCTTGTCGCGCGATAGCTTCTCCCGGGAAGGTGAACGTAAAGAAGAATATTATTTGCTGTTGACGCTCTCTGTACTCGGTGCTGTGGTTTTAATCCAGAGCAGTCATTTGGCCACCTTATTGCTTGGTATGGAATTGATGGGTGTAGCGCTCTATGCAATGATCGCTTTTCCCGAAAAAGGTCTATTGTCCTTAGAAGCGGCGATTAAATATCTGGTTTTGTCAGCGTGTGCTTCCGCCATGTTATTATTTGGATTTGCCTTGCTTTACGCGGCCACGGGTGATCTCAGTTATGCGGGCATCGGTGCTAAAGCGGCGCTAGCCTACCAACAAAATCCAGCGTTAGTTATGGCGGGTGCGGCGTTAGTCATTGCTGGTTTAGGGTTCAAATTGTCTATTGTGCCGTTTCACATGTGGACGCCAGATGTCTATGAAGGTTCACCAACACCTATCACCGGTTTTCTTGCGACAGTTTCAAAAGGTGCTATTTTCGTTGCCGTAACGAGAATATTTGTGGATGGAAATCTTGCCCAATTCGACAATTTACTAGCAGCGCTCACGGTGGTCGCTATTGCATCAATGCTGATGGGAAATTTACTGGCATTGCGTCAGGACAATATTAAGCGGCTGCTGGCGTATTCATCGATTGCGCATTTTGGCTATTTGTTGATAGTGCTGATAGCGGCGTCTAATACAGATATTCCAATTTCTGACGCCATTACCTTTTACTTAGTTGCATACATCGTGACGACATTAGCAGCCTTTACGGTCGTAACAACGATTGCCGGAGAGGATGAAAGCAGCTATGGGTTAGCAGCATTCGAAGGTTTGTTTTGGACCAAGCCGATTCAGGCATCGGCGCTGACGGTTGCTATGTTATCGCTTGCAGGTATACCCTTGACGGCAGGTTTTGTTGGAAAGTTTTATGTGATCACGACGGGTATTCAAGCGTCGCTGTGGACGCTTATAATCGCATTGATTGTAGGTAGTGCAATTGCTATTTATTATTATTTGCGGGTCATTTTCGCGATGAGCAAATTTGTGAAAGTCGGGGAAACCAGAGATACTGGCCACTTGATAATACACGACGTTCTCGCCTTTGTATTACTGGCATTGGTATTGGTGCTTGGCAGCTGGCCCCAGCCCTTTATTGAGCTAATAGGTAGTCTATAATGCTAAATGGGTGTAGCTTTAGCTGTTAAAGTCAAACCCCCAATATCGCAAGCTTAAGTTCGACCCAAAAGGAGATTCAAATGTTACGTTCTGTTGATTTAAGTGACTATATGCTGCACAACCCTGCCAAAGTATTCGCAACAGATCATTTGTCTACTGCTATTGACCTTATTGTAAAAAATAAGATATCGGGTCTCTGTGTGGTCGATGACGATGGCGTATTAACCGGTGTATTGTCGGAAATGGATTGTCTTAGGGCCATATTGGGTGCTGTCTATAACGAAAATACCAGTATGGGGCTAGTGGGAGATTTCATGACGCCAAATGTTGACAGTTGTGAGCTGCACGCGGATCTTGTCGACGTAGCATCCGATATGTTGAAAAAGGGCCATCGTCGGCGCCCTGTGGTCGATAAAGGGAAGCTTGTTGGACAAATAACCTGTCGGCAACTGCTAAATGTCGTAAAGGAGTTTTAGACCTTCCAGCAACGTTTCGGTGCAAATTCTGCGCTCAATATTGAACGCATTTTGGCCTTGAACATCACCGTAAACACCGGTCGAACTCTCAGAAAGGTGAGCTCTCAGACAGACACTTATCATCGACTCATCGACTCATCGACTCATCGATTATAAGTGCTCGATCGGTTTTTTGTAGCTGCCCACTTCACTTTCTCGCTGTTTTTCTATTGTCCCTGAAATTCCTTTGACCCGGGTTCTAACACAAGTGCTACATGATTAAAAAATGACAAGAACCGGTGTTCTTTGAACACTGACTGCGCTTACAATAGGGCTGTAAATCCGTTAACTATTACGACAGTAAGCCGTATCGAAAATGAAGCATTAGCTAGTGCCTATCCAGAATAGGCGTTTTTCAACGATGTCGTTGCGAGCGGTAGCGCGGCAATCTCCTGCAGTGGCCTCCACTGCAGCTAATGATGGTCACTCTGCACCATGAGATTGCCGCGCTTCGCTCGCAAAGACGCGCTTCTGGATGGGCACTGGCTCGTCCCGAGAATTAATAGTACCGAGAATTAATAGTACCGAGAATTAATAGTAACAAGAACTAATAGCCTCGAGAATTAAAAGCACCGAGAATTAAAAGCACCAAGAATTAGTCGCGCCATCATTTTCACAATTGTGATTGTTCACGTTCAATAATCAAAGGGCGCCAATGCCGGAAGTTTTCCTGAGCGCGGCGCTGGTCAGCTATCATTTTAAAGGAACCTTTATCATGTCTGAAAATAGACAAATTTTAATAGACAGCTTACCTACTGGAAAACTGGAAGCATCAAATTATCAAATGGTGAGTTCGGCGATACCCGAGCCGCAAGAGAATGAAGTATTGTGTCGTACTCTGTGGGTCACAGTTGCCGCTGGCGCCAGAGCGGGTTTGCAGGGTAGCGCCAGCTATGCCGGAGCGCCGACAACGGGTGTGGTGATGAATGGAGCCGCGATTGCCCGTGTCGAAAAATCCCGTTCTGGCGATTACAAAAACGGCGATTTAGTCGTTTGTAACGCCGGCTGGCAAGACTATTCTGTACATAATGCTAAGGAGTTAAGAAAAGTCGAAGGGGCTGTCGCTCCGGTTCATCATTTAGGTGTGCTAGGAACCAACGGGCTTACAGCATATTTTGGTTTATTGGATATTGGCAAGCCCCAGCCTGGGCAGACTGTGTTGGTGTCAGCCTCTGGTGGATCTGTGGGGCATATCGTTGCACAATTGGCCAAATTGAAAGGTTGTCGTGTTGTTGGTACGGCCAGTTCAGATGCAAAAGCGCTTCGGTTGACGCAACAATTGGGTATCGATGTAGTCGTCAATTATCGATCACCGGATTTTCGTCAGCTATTAAAAGAAGCAACGTCCGACGGCATCGATGTCTATTTTGATAATACGGGTGGAGACATTCTTGGATCTGCATTGTTTCGAATGAATGAACACGGGCGTATTGCCTGCTGTGGTGTTGTCTCTCAATACGATACCAGTAATCCGTCTCCCGGCCCACGAGGAATACCCGGGCTACTTGTGAATAAACGCATAACTATGAGCGGCTTTTTAGTGTTCGACTTTGCCGACCGTTATGCCGAGGCAAAAGAACAGCTGTCTGCCTGGATTCAATCGGGCGATCTAGATCCTATTGTCGATGAGATTGATGGATTGGAAAATGCGCCCGAAGCCTTCGTTGATATGTTGGCTGGAGGAAATATCGGCACTCGGGTAATAAAAGTTGCTGAGTAATTTACAGTAGGCAGTGGGTTAATACGATGATTTTAATAACGAAGAAAAAACGATAAACACAGGAGAAAATGATGAAAATTGATGGTGGGCTCTCGCCCGATCTGGACACAGTAGCTGACCGCATTCGCGCCCTGGAAGAATTAGGGTTTGACGGTGCGGGAACAGCGGAGATGAATCACGATCCTTTTTTACCGCTGGTTTTAGCCGCCGCTAACAGTACAAAAATTGAATTGAAAACGGGGATTGCCGTCGCTTTCGCTCGCAGCCCAATGGTTCTTGCAAATTTGGCCCACGATCTAAATGCCTATTCCAAAGGGAGATTTACTTTAGGTTTAGGTTCTCAAATTAAGCCACATATCAGCAAACGATTCTCTATGCCCTGGGGTAAACCCGTGCCACAAATGCGCGAGTTGATACAAGCAATGCGTGCAATTTGGGCCAATTGGTATGAAGGGAAGCCACTCGAGTTTATCGGTGAATACTATACCCATACACTAATGACACCAGCGTTTACCCCTGAAAATACCGAGTACGGCGCGCCTCGAGTTATTCTCGCTGCGGTTGGGCCGTTAATGACTCAGGTGTCGGGCGAGGTGGCCGACGGTATGATTGTGCACCCGTTTAGCAATGAGCGATATATCCGAGAAGTGACTTTACCCGCTATCGAAAAAGGCCTCAAAAAAAGTGGGCGAAGCAGAGAAGATTTTGAGATTTCATATACACCTTTTATTGTTTCTGGAGAGAACGAAGAAGGCATTGAAGCGGCTAAGAAAGTGGCGCGCCAGCGTATTTCATTTTACGGCTCGACGCCTGCCTATAAAGGGGTGTTAGATATTCACGGCTGGGGCGATCTGCAATTGGAATTGAACGCGATGTCTAAACAGGGGCGATGGGAAGAAATGACGACGTTGATTACCGACGATATGCTTGACGTTTTTGGTGTTGTTGCCGAACCCGACAAGTTGGTAGACGCTATGCTTGCGCGTTACGGTGATATTGTCGATCGTACATCCGGTGGCTTCGATTTTATTTCGGATCGTGACCAGCGTAAAGAAATGATGGCCAAATTGCGTGCAGGTTAATTCTGCCTCGCAGGACTTTATTTGATTTTGCGTCATCGCGAATAATAGAGTGAAGTGAGTGGTTACCGACATAGAGTCCCGCCGGTCGTCAAAATTGAAACTTAATCCCAAAAAAACATAGGAAGCACGATGAAAATTAACAAGGAATATGCAGATCTCAATGTCTCTTTAAACGACTTTGTGGCCGTTGTTGAGATCAATCGTCCACCCAATAACTTCTTTAGCAATAAACTCATCGAGACAATCGCTACCGTGTTTGAAGATCTAGATGTCGACAACAATTGCCGCTCGATTGTGTTATGTGCTGCTGGCAAGAATTTTTGCGCAGGTGCTGATTTTTCGGGAGAGGGAAGTGGTGACTCCGGTCATCTTTATCAGCAGGCAGTAAGGCTATTCAGAACCAAAAAACCGATTGTGGGGGCAATTCAGGGAGCGGCAATCGGTGGGGGGCTGGGTTTGGCCCTAATGCCAGATTTTCGAGTTGCTTGCGAAGAGTCACGGTTTTCCGCGAACTTTAGTCGACTGGGGTTTCACCCTGGTTTTGGCTTGTCGGTGACTCTACCGGAGCTAGTCGGTAAAAATGCAGCCAATTTGATGTTCTATACAGGACGCCGCGTAAAAGGTGTTGAAGCGGTATCAATGGGCCTAGCTGATGAACTTGCGCCACAGGCTCAGTTGCGCGACAGAGCGATTGCAGTCGCTCGTGAAATTGCTATTTCAGCACCTCTCGCGGTGCAGTCGATTCGTGCAACGCAAAGAATGGGTTTAGCCGACCGGGTGGCACTGGCCACGGATCATGAATTGGCGGAACAAACCAGGTTGCGCCAAACCGATGATTTTAAGGAAGGTATTAAAGCAATGTCCGAAAGACGTGATCCAAATTTTAGCGGAAAGTAGATACGCGGCAATCTCGCCGAGGCAAAGTGCCAATAAGATCAGATTGCCGCGCTAACGCTCGCAAAGACGCAAAGACATGGAACCTAGAGCCCCAAGCCCGTCTTTGCGGGCGCAGCGCGGCAATCTCGTCGGGACAAAGTAGCAAGCTGAGAACAGATTGCCGCGCTAACGCTCGCAAAGACGCAAAGACACGGAACCC
>JBLHNZ010000178.1:0-7630 GCA_047623245.1 Oceanicoccus sp.
ACAACAAAACCCACCGTAACCAAAAAACCTATGCATACTCAATACCGAAATCTAAGAACCTTCTGCATAACCGCGGAGTTACTTAGCTTTAAACATACCGCAGACCAACTGTGTCTTACCGCGAGTGCCATCAGTCACCAAATAAAAGAATTGGAATCATTTTATGACGTGAAACTATTTGTTCGCGGCACGAGGGTCATCTATTTAACACCAGAAGGAAAAACCCTATACGATGATATCAAACTTCATTTCTGTGCTATCGACAAAGCCACCACATCGCTTAAAACACAGAAAACTCGATCGACACTATTTGTCCAAATGCCAGAATTCTTCGCAAGCGAGCTATTTTTACCTCGGATAGCCGAGTTTTCGGAATCCAACAAGGACATCGACTTACACCTTGACACTTTGGCTTCTGGCGAAAAAATCAGTCCAAATGCTGATATAGGTATTATCCTGACCAGCCGAAGCGTCGATGGCCAGAGCTCCAGGCACATATTTCCCATCCACTATGTGCCTGCTTGTAGCCCGGAACTATACAATCAGTTAGCCCCGATAGATTTTGACAATTTCATGCCCGATAGAATTCTTTTACATAAAGCCAGACCTCTTGCCTGGAAAATGTGGGCGCAGAACGCGGGCTTAAAAACTATCCCTACTTCACAAATTATGTTGCTAGCGAGTATGTTTTCTCTCGTTAAAGCTGCCGAAGAAGGACTCGGTATTGCATTAATTCCTATGCCATTAAGTCAATCACGATTTGACAAAGGAACACTGGTACCACTGTTTAAAAACGTGCTTCAAACACAAGATTATTACAATGTCATCTCCCAGCCAAATGACAGTAATGAGCGCGCCAGCCGCGCACTCTGGCAATGGATTATTCAGACATTTTCAACGAATACATGAGAAAACTTCGTCCCCAGCATTAGAAACCATCCTTTATCTAAATCTCCGGTCATCGCTAAAGCTCAACTGTCTGGCGAAATAATTCAACAGCGGAAAATTGACGCTAAGAGATAATTTCACGAACAGGCTCAAAACATTGCAGCCCTATCGTCTAACACGTCCGTTGAGCAGACTGATTTAGACATACTAACAATGGAAATTAGTCCAGCAGCTTCAACCCATGTATTCCACCATTGGGGTAATGGAGATACAGCAAATGACTTATGGTAGTGGTATTGACCATGGGTATTTCATGATAAGTATCTGAGCGCAGCGGTACAAATCCAATCAGGTCGACCCAAGGGCTTCCCGTCTGTTGAAGCAGACGCACGGTAAAACGACTGTTATTGGATACGGTTTCCAATAGAAATTGTTTGTTGCGCATATAGTCTTGAAAATTCTCCGGCTGCCGCACGGAGCCATCCTCAAACTCTAACTGCCAGCGGGGGGCAAGGGCCATGGCCTGATCAATAGTTAACTCACTGGTCGATTGATTCCAACCGAAGGCGTGGCAACTCAACGGAGAATTCAGTCGGTGTAGATAGGTGTCGACAACCAACTGTCGTGGCTGCACAGGCTTAGATAGAGAAAACACTGCTTGCTCACCAAAACCCCAGCGAGCTGACTCCCAGCCCCGCATGTGATCTTCTTTTCGACACCCCTCAACAGCCCAGCGCGGCCCACCAAAATGCTCGTTGGAAACATGGCTGATAGTTGCTGACTGCAGAAGGTTCGGGCGCTCGGCGGATGCGGACAAATCCATATCGCCATAGAAATTAACTCTGGCTAATCCACCTTCGTGATAACACTTAAGCATGGCTCCATCGGCATAAGTCGGCTCAAATTCGAGCGTTAATTCGCTATCAGGATCAAGTGTGACTCTATCCAACACCATGGTTTCTTTTCCCTGATGTAACATAACGAGGCTGATTTCCGGCACCTGATTCCCCGTATACCAACGAGTACTAAAGGTGACCTTAGAGACAGTTGCCTCACGTGTGAATCCAATATTCAACCAATGATAAGCATCGTTATCGAAGGAAAAACACTCAGCCTCAGCGTTCAAACATGTTGCTCGATGACGTCGCGTTTCATAGCCCCAATATTGAGCGCCCATATGAGTAAATGTGCCACGGCGATCCTCTGGCTCATCTATCAGCATCGCCTCATGCGGGTTGGTAAAGGAGGAATCTGAATAGCCCTTCAGAAAGGCCGTTATAAATTCCTGTGTCATATATTCGGACCCCAATCGACCTGAATATTGGATTCTACAATATCGATTTCATCGCAATTCACACCCGGCCCCTGCCGGTCTATGACCAAGAAATCAGAGCGTTCGCCCAGAGCAATATTATAGTGATGCCAAGTCCCTCTGTGATAACTTATTCCTTTGCCGCCCTCGACCAAAAACGCCCTAAGAGCCGTAACGGAAAAATCCCCGGCCGGAGCCACCACCACCAGATAAGGGTTCTGAGACAAGGGCACAAAGGCTTGCGTCGAAAGCGGATGGCGCTCCATAATCTTTAGAGACAAGGGCAGAGACAAAGGCGACGATTCAAAAATACTGACAACAGGCACACCCCCATTGTCACTAGTGTCAACGCCTGCTAGTCGGTGAAACCGACGGGTATGTCCTTCATTGATAGGGTAAATGGTTGCAGCGCTATCTTTATCAATTAACTCGCCATAGGGCGCAAAGCTCTCCGAAGATATTGGCTGTACATCAAGCTGTATCACAGGTATTCCTCTTAGGGTAATCGACTCTGAAAGTCAAAAACTGGGGTTATGCTTCAGTAATAAGCGCTTCAATAATGAACGCTTCAATAATAGCCGATTGAGCACTAGTCATGCCAATTAATCACTTATTCTCAAATACCTGTTTTTACCAACGTTTACCGGCATTATTGGGTAGTTACCCACAACACAGCAGAGAAGCATTAGTTATTTTTGCCTTCTCATTGGGCAAAGAGTGACAACAATCAACTATACGCACCAAATTGAAACAACCTTCTGCAACACATCATTTTTATTGTCAAAATCTACCAAAAAGTCAGCTTTATATTTGTCGTTATGACGAGTACTATTTTCTTTCGCATTTTTCCTGCGCAAAAATATAGATCGGCGAACCTAACACTTACAATACATCCTTACTACGGTGCTAATAATGAATGACTATCCCAGAGATCTGGTTGGCTATGCCAACTCACCTCCAAAAGTTACTTGGCCTAATAGCGCACGCCTAGCCATTCAGTTCGTCATTAACTACGAAGAGGGAGGAGAGAACTGTGTACTACACGGTGATGAAGCGTCGGAAAGTTTTTTGTCTGAAATGTTTGGCGCGCAACCGTATAACGACCAGCGACATATGAGCATGGAATCAAATTATGAATATGGCAGCAGAGTCGGTTTTTGGAGGCTGCACAAGCTGTTTACAGAGCGCCAACTACCCATAACCGTTTTTGCAGTTGCAACCGCGCTGCAGCGCAATCCAGCTGCTGCCGAGGCCATGCTAAAATCAGAATGGGAAATTGCCTGCCACGGACTAAAATGGATTCACTATCAAAATACCAATATCGAAATTGAACGACAGCATATGCAACAGGCCATCGATATTCATCGCCAAATTTGCGGCGGTCTACCTCTTGGCTGGTACACTGGTCGCGACAGCCCAAATACCAAAGCCTTGGTACTAGAACAGAAAAACTTTATTTATCACTCAGACTACTATGGTGACGACCTGCCCTTCTGGGACTCCACCCTGCAAACACCACTGCTGACTATTCCCTACACCTTAGACGTGAACGACATGAAGTTCGCCTCACCTTATGGATTCAACAATGGCGACCAATTTTTTACTTATCTTAAAGACACCTTTGACTGCCTTTACGAAGAGGGTAAAGAAACCCCGAAAATGATGAGCATTGGCTTACACGCAAGAATCATTGGGCGCCCAGGTAGAATTCAGTCCCTTAAGCGATTTCTAGATTATATTGCGCAATACGACGCTTGGGTCTGTCGACGTGATGATATAGCTCGTCACTGGATGGAAAACCATCCTTACTCAATCTAGCGCTGTAACGCGCAAATCCTAACAGCTATAACCCACTACTTTTGGATAAGTGCGTTGGCAGCCAACTGCCTAACTAATGGTTTATGCTGTTCAATTTCGTCATCAGATAGGCCATTGAGTTCGTAGGGCATAACCAACCACTCGTCGGTTTCATGTAGGTAAAAGTCGGGAATTCTATCGGTGCGGTTTCTACCTGGCTTATACCAGGGAACAGCAACACGAACATCGGCCGGCATATTGCGGCGCATTTTCTTCGACAAGCGATCGATCACCGCTTTAACATTAAAACCTGACCCATACACGTCATCAACAATCAAAAGTCGGTCCTCTGAATTCAGACTATCTAGCAAGTATTGAATACCATGAACGCGAATACGCTCCTCGTTATTAATCAATTCTTGATAAGACTCGGCGCCTCGATATGACGTTCTCAGAGAAATGTGGTCCGATGGCACTCCCAAAAAATCGAGACAATCTTGCACAATGATGCCCACAGCACTTCCACCCCGCCAAAGGCCAACGATAAAGTTCGGACGAAACCCACTTTCATAAATTTGAACGGCGAGCTTGAATGAGTCCAGAGTCAGCTGGTCTGCACTGATAAATTTTTTCATATTTACTTAGCTACTAGTTTTAATATCGATTCTAAATTAGAAGTATATTCTCTGCGTGAGTATTATATACTAGCTTCCCAACTTCATCACCACGCTAACACAGACACTATGACCGATAAACTTTACCTGACATCTCAAGGCCTTCTGGACGATTCATTTAAACTTGCAGCCCAGGTACTTGAAAGCGGATTTCGTCCGTCTGTTATTATCGCGTTATGGCGGGGCGGCACTCCTATTGGCATAGCAGTGCAAGAGTTTCTCGATCATTACGGCAACTGCCAGTCCGATCATATTGCCATCAGAACATCGTCCTACAAAGGTATTGGTGACCGCTCAAATCACGTTGCCATTCACGGCCTTAATTATATTATAAAAAACATTAGCAACAGCGATCCTTTACTGATTGTCGATGATGTCTTCGACACTGGCCTGACAATCCAAGCGGTCATTAATGAGTTAAAAAAACGAACGAGGAAAAACTGTCCCCAAGACATTCGGGTAGCAGTACCCTATTTCAAGCCCAAAGCTAATCGTACCGAACGAGCTCCCGATTATTTTGTCCACACCACAGATCGCTGGTTAAAATTTCCGTTCTCTGTCGAGGGTTTGTCCAAAGAGGAAGTCAAACAAAACCGACCGGAAATATATGACATCATTGGTCATCTGCTGAAAAATTAGAACCGTTTTTCGCCGCCTTACTTAACAAAATGAACCGTCCTAGAGCTTCTCTCTCTTCCTGGGTCATACCACTCATATTACCCAACGGCATGTACTCAGACTGCACGGAAACCGTATAAATCCGATCTGCGAAACTCTCTATTTGCTCAACATTCTCTATAACCACACCGGCAGGCGGAGCATTGAACATAGGGCTTTTGGGCTCTGCAGCATGACAACTGGTACAATGCTTGACCACTATACTCGATGCTTTTTCACCAAGTGAATCTAAATTTTCTTCTCTAACCGTTGCTGCACTTAGTAACGGCGTTATCGGTCGCACATAGATAATCAGAGCAATTAACATTATCGCTGTTATGAGCAAAATATACGGTTTCTTAACGCCTCTATTTTTCAAATTAAAGTAATGCCTACCATAGGCGCTGATTCCTGCTACGGCCACCATTAACCACCAACCGTCTGAATGACTGTATAGCATAGGGTAGTGGTTAGAAATCATACACAGCAATACAGGGAGTGTTAGATAGTTGTTATGTGTTGAGCGTAACTTGGCGAACGCAGCGCGAGTCACATTGGGTTGACGTCCCGCCTCAATATCACTTAGAAACATTCGCTGCGCCGGCACTATTCCTAGAAATACATTACCCACCATTATTGTTCCAATGGCAATACCCAAATGAATAGCTGCTGCACGTGGAGGGAATAATTGCCATGCAACATAACTAAACAGTAAAAAAAAGCACACCATCACACAGCTAAAAACTGGCCCGTTATTGACAAATCTAGTGCGAATCAATGCTTCATAAATACAAATGGTCAGCACCAGCAACACCACACTAGCAGCCACCGCTTGAAGCGGATATTGGAAAATACTACTTGACGACATCAAATAACTTTGTGCCTGCCCATAATAGATAAAGCACAGAAGTAGAATCCCTGTTAACCATGTAAAATAACTTTCCCATTTTACCCAGTGTAAAAGCGCAGGCATTTTGTCCGGTGCCAACTCATATTTTTGAAATTCGTAGATACCTCCTCCGTGAATTACCCAAACATCACCTTTGATACCTTTATCAGCTTTCCATTGAGCTGGTTTTTCAAGATTATTATCAATCCAGACGTAAAGAAATGAACCTCCAATCCAGGCAATGCCCGCTAGCAAATGCCCCCATCGAAAAAGTAAACTTAACCAGTCGTAAATGTAAGCGGTCATCTTCGATTAATCCCTCGAGTGAAGCAAACGAGAACCGATATATGTCTTAGCGATAACACGATCATCGCCCAGCATCATCAGCAAAAATAATTTTTCAAGCAAAGAACTAGTTTGCTCACTCCGATACTTCAACAATGGTGTTGCGCACATATCAAGAATTAGAAAATCTGCTTCCTTTCCCGCTTCGAAGTTTCCCAAAAGATGATCTAAACGAAGGCTTTTTGCATTACCCAGCGTCAACCAGTAAAACGCTTGATAGGGATGCAAGGATTGCCCCTGTAGCTGCATTATTTTGTACGCTTCATTAAGTGTTTGTAGAGCACAAAAACTCGTTCCTGCACCGATGTCAGATGCTATGCTCACCGTAACCTGCTGTTCCTTAAGCCGTCGTACATCCAACAGCCCGCTACCCAGAAAGAGGTTAGACGTCGGGCAAAAAGCAATCGATGAACCCGTAGCGCGAAGCCTAGAGATTTCGTCGTCATCGAGATGAATACCATGGCCAAACACACTGCGCTCACCCAGCAGACCATAATGGTCATAAACATCCACATAGGAACTTCGTTCAGGAAACAACGATTTTACCCAAGCAATTTCATCCACATTTTCAGAGAGATGAGTTTGTAAATAGACACCTTCATAGCGACTCAGTAATTCACCTGCACCCAATAATTGCTGTGGCGTAGACGTGGGAGCAAATCGAGGAGTCACTGCATATAGCTGCCGACCATTACCATGCCACTGTTCGATCAACTGCGATGACTCTGCATAACCGGATTCGGCACTATCACTTAAAGCCTCAGGTGCATTGCGATCCATCAGTACTTTGCCGCTAATCATACGGGTGTTACGTTTTTGTGATGCACGGAAAAATGCTTGCACCGACTGGGGATGAACGGTTGCATAAGCCATCGCCGTTGTGGTGCCACAGCGCAATAACTCATCGAGAAATTTTTCAGCGACAAGATTGGCGTAGTCCTCGTCGGCAAAACGCTGCTCGGCGGGAAAAGTGTAGTTGTTTAACCAGTCCAATAACTGCTCGCCATAGGAAGCAACCACATCGAGCTGTGGGAAATGTATATGAGTATCTATAAAACCAGGCACGAT
>JBLHNZ010000179.1:0-7579 GCA_047623245.1 Oceanicoccus sp.
TGTACGAGCTTGTTAACGACGTAGACTCATCGTTAGCATTTGTTGTTTTTGGTGGCCCACCGGCCTCGTCTTGTTCGTTGTCCTCTTCCTCGGCAGCATCCATTGCTTCAGCGTTGGCGGGAATTTCCCCATAAATAGCGTCGGCGTTATCGGCATCGTCACTAAGGTCCTGGTCGAACTCGGCATCTTCATCACTGGGCGCGGTTTCAGGTTCTGGCTCTTCGCTACTGTCGTCATCGTCACCATCGAAGTTGTCCTCTATCCACTGGTCGTCTTGACCTAGATTGGCGATCAATTGGCGGGAAATCTTGGAAAATTGCTCCTGGTCTAATACCGCATCTTTCAATCGATCGAGTTGGTCACCAATGTGCACATCGATATGTTCCCGCCAAAGGCTTAGTAAATTCAATGCCGTGGGTGGCAACGGCATCCCCAGTTTTTCACGCACAAAAAGCCCTACGGCTTCTCCTAGCGGCGCTTGCATTTGATCGTCGACTTTATCGTAATCGCGATCTATACAATGTTGTTCCAGCTGTGCGTTTAGATTGTTTTCGACCCCTTTCATCAAAAAAGAACCAATCGATGCCGTTCTCGCATCTTCAACACATTCGAATATTTCTCTGGCAATACCTTGGGCAGGACTATTTTGCCGGTGTTGGGTTTCGTCGTGGAACCGCACCTTAAGCGCAAAGCGGTCGGCCATACCACGTAAAACAGCGAGTTGATTTTCGCTTAGACTGCTATCTACAGAGGGAATGCGAGCGCGGTTACCCTGAATATAAGGTTTGCCATGACCAAAGCTTACATCGAGTTCATTATTGCCGGAGATCGCCCGCATGGTAGAGGTTACCGCTTGCTTAAATTCCTCTACTGATCCGTTAGTTTTTGACACACTTCACCTCGTGCTCTACTGGGTGGTCAAGTAGAGCCGCTATGTTTAATATTAATACGACACTGGTTATTTAGCACGACACGAACAAACGAAATAAACCGTTAATTGTGTACGGTGACATCACTCCAGCTGCATCCAGCTTTGGTTAGGCAAGAACGACGTTGGAGCTAGACTCAGGTAATTCTTCTCCCATGCAACGTTGATAATACTCAGCGACAATAGAGCGTTCCGTTTCATCACATTTATTGAGGAAAGTGAGTCTAAAAGCAAAACCAAAGTCGTTAAATATCTTCGCATTTTCCGCCCAGGTAATAACAGTTCGCGGAGACATGACTATTGAAATATCACCATTGATAAAGCCTTGTCGGGTGAGGTCTGCAACCGAAACCATATTTGAAATTCGTTTGCGATCCAATTCCGGAAGTTTTGCTGCAACGATGTTTGCTTCTTGTTCGTGAGGCAGATAATTGAGTGTCGACACGATACTCCAGCGATCCATCTGCCCTTGATTGATTTGTTGAGTGCCGTGATAGAGACCACTTGGATCGCCGAGACCAATTGTGTTTGTTGTAGAGAACAAACGGAACGATTTGTGAGGCGTAATGACTTTGCTTTGATCAAGCAACGTTAGCTTCCCTTCCACTTCCAATACTCTCTGAATAACGAACATTACGTCGGGGCGGCCCGCGTCGTATTCATCGAAAACGAGAGCGCAAGCTCTTTGCAATGCCCAGGGAAGTAAACCTTCACGAAATTCTGTGATCTGCTTGCCTTCCTGTAAAACAATGGCGTCTTTTCCAATAAGATCCATGCGGCTGATATGGCTGTCGAGATTGATTCGAATACAGGGCCAGTTTAATCGCGCTGCAACCTGTTCTATATGCGTAGACTTCCCGGTACCGTGGTAGCCCTGGACCATTACACGTCGGTTATGTGCAAATCCTGCTAGTATCGCGAGCGTGGTTTCATAATTAAATATATAGCTGTCGTCGATTTGCGGAACATGATCGGAAACAGCAGAAAATGCCGGTACTTTTAAGTCTATATCGAGGCCAAATGTTTCTCTAACGTCAACCTGTATATCGGGGAAACCCGACCCCTCCAATGCATTACCGTGCTTTGTCATTACTATCGTTTCCTTTGAATAAATAAACTTAACTTCATTGAGATCAGTTAAGGCAATAACTATATTGGTTTACAAATTAGCGAATAAGAGCTTAAGAGGATATCGTTATTGCCGTCAAATTGCCATTGGCTACGAGGCTGACGCGAGAATTTTTCTACAAATTCGACCCGTGTTTCTGTTGGTTTTTATGGCCTTGGCGCCTTGGCTGGTTTTGTTCCTTCGTGAATCGAAGCCCATCATTGGCTTTAGTTTCATCAAAAATGGCGGTCGACCTGAGTCGGTCGCAGCACTATAATAATCCAATTTTATGGCAGGATATTGCAATGGCATTGATATATTTGGTTAGACACGGAAAAGCTGCGGGATCGTTTACAGACGATTTGGACCCTGGTCTTGACGGATTGGGACACTCACAAGCGCGAGCAGCTTGTGAGATTCTCGCCGACAAACTACCTCTGAGCTTGGCCTCCAGTCCTTTGCGCAGAGCGCAGGAAACCGCAGACCCTCTAAAAGAATCAACCTCTCAGTCTGTTCGTATCGAAAATCGCGTTGCTGAAATTCCTTCTCCCGGTTTGTCCTTGCAAGAGCGTGGCCCGTGGTTACAAGAAGTCATGCAGGGTAATTGGTCAGAGCAATCGACGGCCCTTCAGGAATGGCGTAAAAACTTGGCAGACAGCCTGTTGGAAATTGACACAGATACCGTTATTTTTTCCCACTTTGTTGCTATTAACGCCGCTGTCGGTGTCGCCGAAAATGACGACAAGGTTTACATCTTTAAGCCCGATAACTGTTCGATCACGGTTTTTGAAACCAACGGCGTAGAGTTAAAGCTGGTCAGCAGAGGTGACGAAGCAGATACAAAGGTTAATTAATTAGTCACCAACTTTCGTAAACGCCTCTTGTCCTTTACCTTCTTTAGTAGTTTAAGGTGGAGAGGCACAAACTTATTGAGAAGCTGCGCTAAATGGCTAAAACTGCGCGTTGTGAGGAGTTTACATGAAAAAACTATCGACATTATCTCGCTCTATATCTGGAAAAGTGGCTATTGTTACCGGAGCTGCCAGCGGTATGGGGCGTGCTACTGCGCACCTGTTTGTTGATGAAGGGGCAAAGGTCGTCATTATCGATATCAATACCAAAGCGTTGGAAGTGGTTGCCGCGGAGATTCGAGAGGCGGGTGGAGAAGTGCTGGCAATCACTACCGATTGTTCGATTAAGAGCGAGGTGGTCTCGGCTATTGAGCAAGCGGCAGAGCATTTTGGCGCTATCGACATTCTCATCAATAATGCCGGCTTAAGTATACCGGCAATGATTAACGACGATTCCTACGACGACGGGTGGCAGAAAGCGCTCGACATCATGGTTAACGCGCAGCAATGGGCAATTCGTTCTGCTCTCCCTTATTTGTTAAAGGCCGAACATCCAAGAATAGTGAATGTCGCTTCTACAGAAGCCTTGGGCGCGACGCCATTCAACAGTTCTTATGTGGTAGCAAAACATGCGTCCCTGGGATTGACCAGAGCGATGGCGGTGGAACTTGGCAGAGATGGCATAACCGTTAACTGCATTTGCCCCGGCCCTATCCACACAGGGATCACGGCAGGCATACCCGATGGCGACAAAATAGTTTTTGCGAAAAGACGCACGGCACTAAGACGTTACGGTCTGCCTGAGGAAGTTGCACAAATCACCCTGAGTTTAGTTTTACCGGCCGCAAGTTATATTACCGGCGCGACTATCCCAGTGGACGGTGGATTGACCATTCGCAACGCTTAAAATCAATGAAAGAAAGTAGGGGGAAGCTATGAACATCGAAAAAACGGCACAACATTTTGATCTAACCGGTAAAGTTGCTGTTATTACCGGTGGAACACGTGGTTTAGGATTGGCAATGGTGCGTGCGTTTGCGGACGCTGGAGCCAAACTAGTCGTTAGCAGCCGCAAGGCCGATGCCTGTGAGGCAGTGGCCGCCTCGATAAGAAATGAAACGGGGGCCGATTGTATTGGCGTCGCTTGCCACGTTGGTGATTGGGATGCATGCGATGCTCTAGTCGCGGCGGCTTATGCCGAGTATGGTCAGGTCGACATCTTGGTCAATAACGCTGGTATGTCTCCACTGTATGAAAATTTAACATCGATCAGTCGGGAATTATACAACAAAGTCATGGATGTTAATTTGGCTGGACCTTTTCGATTGGCCGCCGTTATTGGCGAAAGAATGGCAGCTGGTAATGGTGGCTCGATTATCAACGTCAGCAGTACGAGCTCCAAAATGCCTGGAGCCAAAGAAATTCCTTATGGTGCGGCTAAGGCTGGTCTGAATAGTTTAACGATTGGCTTGTCTTACGCGTTGGGTCCAAAAGTGAGGACTAACTGTATTATGCCAGGTCCGTTTTTGACGGATATCTCGAAAGCCTGGGATATGGAAAGTATGGATAAAGTGTTTAAGGCAAAAATCCCAAGGCAGCGGGCTGGAAAAGCTGAAGAAATAGTCGGCGCAGCACTTTACCTGGCAAGCGACGCATCCAGCTTTACCAATGGTGCTATCCTTAAGATCGACGGTGGTATGAATTACGCACCGTCGTAGCTATTGTTGTTGTGACAGGGCTTTCGTGAATTGACTTCAATCTTAGTCCTGATTTTAATATTTACGACAATCTACTCGAGTAGTCGCCGGTATTGCCGGTGACAATTCCCAGAAGTTTTCTGGCTGAATTCAGTTCATAGATAACTATTTTCTTTATTGTTTATTTTAGATCAAAGTATCCCGATAAAAGCTCAAGCAGAACTTCCATTCGAGGGGTCTAACGGTAATGATGGAAATGTGAATATAGAACTATTGTGTCGCTGCGACGCAAACGCCAAATTCATTGACTGGGATATTGTGGCGGGTGTTATTCTTATGCCATGATAAGTGGTTACTGTCGTATTTTTCGCCGACCATATCTTGCAAATTAGAAAAGAATCGAGCGAATATTGGAGAAAATAATGAACGCATTAGATGTCGTTGTGAATACCTTGGAGCAGTGTGCAGAGCGGGACGTTGATTTAACGCCACTTATCTATGAAGATTTTTTTGAATCTTGCAGTGAAGCCTTTCCTCTAATGGGGCACTCGGATCAATACATGCGCGGGCGAATGGTAGCGCAGATCTTCGAGGTTATTATGGATGATACGCTTCACAATGAAGGTGGGTATTTAGGCTGGGAAGTCAATGCACATGTTAAAGACTACGGCGTTAAGGATGATATGTACGATGCGTTTTTTGCATCGATAAAAAAGGCGGTAAAAGTCACCATCGAAGAGGAGTGGCAGGACGAGCAAGACTTTGCCTGGGATGCGAGAATCAATCAGATATTAGCCGTTATTCAGAGACATAAGCCTGCTCACTGAGCGCGGAACCATCATTAAATCTCCGTAACACCAGGCTTCTTTATTTCAGAGGTCTTTAATTTCTCGAATCATTACGTTATCTTAGGAAGTTGAAAGTCATTCCGGATAACGTTCGCATAGGGTGCGCTCAGTCTTCTAGAAGCTATGAGTTACCGGGGCTTCACAAGATTGAGGCAGAGCCGCTATTTTTGATATTTTTCCCTGCCATACTTATTTGCCGCTAAAGCGTAGAAGTGTCCGTGACGTTTACCTGTGACGTTTAAGAGTTAAATAGTGGAAAATATTGCTTATTTGGTTGGTCGATAAGGGCTCTATAAATGGAGCAATAAATTCCTTATGGCGGTTTTTTCAGCATGACTTTTATGATAATAATGAGTTAGTTTATAATTTGAACCGATTAACGTGGTCGATACTCGGGCTCCAATGTCCCTTGTTTTGATGGAGATCTACTTTGAATAACCGTAAAGAAAAAAGTGTTTTTACTCTGGTTTTACTGGCCTTGCTGTCTCAGTGGACGTTTGCTGCTAGTCCAGAGGCAAAATACTCGCGAGAGGGCATGGTCACCTCAAGAAGTGAGTTAGCCTCGCGAGCGGGCGCTGAAATACTTAAAGCGGGTGGTAACGCCATTGATGCGGCTGTAGCAACGGGTTTTGCCTTAGCCGTGACGTACCCATCTGCAGGCAATCTTGGCGGCGGTGGATTTGCTGTCATTCGGTTGGCAGATGGAAATGTCGTGACTCTCGACCATAGAGAAAAGGCACCGGCTTCTGCCCATAAAGATATGTATCTGGATGCAGAAGGTAGTGTCATTGAAGGTGAGTCTCGCAGTACTCATAAAGCCGCCGGTGTACCCGGCACTGTCGACGGTCTGCTGGCCATGTTGGAAAAACACGGTAGTAAGTCTCGCAAGGAAGTCTTGGCGCCGGCTATCCGCTTGGCAAAAAAAGGTTTTGTCCTCAATCGAGACCTTACTAATCAATTTAATAGCGTCGCAACGAAAATGACTGCCTATCCTGGCTCAATGGCCTTATTTACAAAAAAAGGCGAAAAATATCAAATTGGTGATCTTTTTGTGCAGAAAGATTTAGCGAAAACGTTGGAGGCTATCTCGCGTCACGGGCGAGATGGCTTTTATGCAGGGCCGGTCGCCGATCTCATTATTGCCGAAATGAAACGGGGCAATGGAGAGATAAGTCTCGAGGATTTAAAGGACTATAAATCAGTGTGGCGCGCGCCGGTTAAAGGGTCTTATCGGGGATACGAAATATGGGGAATGGCCGCACCTTCGTCGGGCGGCGCACTTATTGTTCAAATGTTAAATATGTTCGAACCGTTTGACGTAAAAGGTATGGGCTGGGGAAGCTCTGAAGTGATTCACTTGATGCTTGAAGGAGAGAGGCGAGCTTATGCAGACCGCGCAGAGCACTTAGGTGATCCGGATTTTTACGACGTTCCTATGGAAATGCTTACGTCGAAGGACTATGCAAAATTACGATTTGCCGATTTTGACGAGAATAAGGCCACCGATAGTGCTGATATCGGCGCCGGGTCATGGCCTGCAGAAAGCCCTGAAACCACGCATTTTTCTGTGGCGGACGGCGCCGGGAATATGGTGGCCCTGACCACAACTATCAACAGTAGCTATGGCAACAAAATTGTGGTGCAAGGTGCTGGTTTTCTCCTCAATAATGAAATGAATGACTTCTCAGTGAAAGAGAATACGCGAAATCAGTTTGACCTAATAGGCCGCAGTGCCAACGCCATTGCTCCCGGAAAACGCATGCTGAGTTCGATGTCGCCGACGATTGTAACGAAAGACGGAAAGCCTGTTCTGGTCACCGGGAGTCCAGGTGGCTCAACGATCATCACAACAGTGTTGCAAGTTGTGATGAATGTTGTCGACCATGAAATGGACATTTCCGATGCAGTTTCACTGCCGCGCTTTCATCACCAATGGCTACCTGATCGCGTTTTCTACGATGAATACGGGATATCGCCAGACACGAAAAAGGCTCTGGAGTTGATGGGACACAAAGACTTGAAAGTTGTCCCTTGGGGCAGGGGGATAGGCGACGCCAATTCTATTTTGGTCAGGGATGGTGTTCTCAGCGGTATCCACGATCCTCGTAACGATGGCGGTGCAGTCGGTTTATAAATTTCTTATGTTA